>JASLRT010000091.1 GCA_030743815.1 Candidatus Neomarinimicrobiota bacterium
ATCGCCGTCGCCGTCCCAGTCAGCGAAGACGGGTGACGCCCTGCCGCTCAGATCAATACCGCTCACTTCGCCGGCATAATCGAACTGATGAAAGTCGACACTGCCGTTATTCTCAAGCAAGTGAATCTTGCCGTTCCAGTCGCCAACGAATGCGTCTAAGTCACCGTCGCAATCGATGTCGGTGAAGTCAGGCGACAGGTTGTTCCCGATAGGAATGTCGAAGAAACTCGAGTCCTCGAGGCTGAAGCTCGGTTCATAGGCCGTGCCGCTGTTCCTGAAGAAAGTGACAGTTCCTTTCCACCCGGGATTTTGCGGATCGAACTCGTTGCCGACGAAAAGATCGTCATCGCCATCATTGTCTATATCTGCCAGCGCTGGGATTGAACTGGCGATTATATCGAGGGTAGTGATAGCGTTCACCGTCTTGAACTCGAAGTCAGCGAACGACTCCATGCCCACATTTTCGTAGTGCCAAAAGTTGTTCGTATAGTCGGTTCCGTAGGCGCCGGACTGGACGCCGATAAAGAGGTCGCCGTCACCATCAGAATCGACGTCAGCAAAACGGGGTACGTTGAAGCCGGCTGTCGCCACCGGACGGGATTGAGGATAAGTGACTACCATCAGGCTGTCTCGAATATCAGGCGTATCCCGTGTGCCGACATTCTCGAGAAAGAAGAGCCCCGGCTGGAAGAGATCGCCCCAGAACAGATCGAAATCGTTGTCGGCGTCTATGTCATAGAACTCCAGCGCGTTGGCTCCGTGCCTGTCGCCCCTGCCGGGAACCCAGACGATAGATATGTCCTGGAATGTCTCCGACTCAAGATGAAAGAGAGGCAAGTGATCTTTCAAGCCGAGATTACTATAATGGGTGACCGTTCCCGCCAACGAACCCACAAACAGATCAGGCCAACCGTCTCCGTCGATATCGGCCAGCGTCGGGATCACAATCTGCCCTCCACTCACGAGAGCTCCGTCGTCTGTGACCAATCGATCCGTCGCCAACTCAAACATGTCGTCACTGTTGCGATAGACGGAGACGGCGGATGACCCTGGCGTCTGGCACAGCAGATCTGGATCTCCGTCGAGATCATGATCGACAAATCTATACCATCTTCCAACATCGAGCTTCTGAAACCACTTCGTATCAAGCTGAAACTGAGGCTCTCCGGGTGAGCCGCCGTTGCGATAGAATTGCAACCTGCCGTCCTGATCCAGAACAAATAGATCGAGAAGGCCGTCACGGTCCCAATCGACGAACTGTGGGACCGGCTGGTTGAAACCGCCCAGGAAGGGCGTCTCGACGACGACACCGCCTGAGATTACTGGAAATGGATCAATCTGCCGCTCAAAGGTTTGAGCGCAGACAACCGGAGGGAGGAGAGCAAGAAATAAGAAGCTGCAGCGCAGAATCATCCGCCAGAGCGAACCGTTACCGAACCCGAGAGGGCAGCAATATCAAAGATGGTGAGCCGTGGGACGAACTCACCGTGTCCGAGCTCGCGCAGGAGAAAAGGCGGCAGCGCCCTCATCCTCAGCCGAATGTTAACGTCCATGATTCCTTCAAACGCATCATCTAAAATGACAGGATACCGCACCGTCTTCGATCCCTGCGCCGGAATAGTATTGTCCGTGAAGTGTGATATCCTCTCCACCGATACGTGGCGCAAGCCTGAATCTCCTTCGGCATTGTACAGCACTGTCCGGAAGACGGTGATGTCCGGGTCGATCACACCTTCTGGATCAAGGTAGAAGTCATACAGATCAAGATCCTCGTTCAGAAAACCGCTTTCGTAGAGCGTATCACCCTCCTGGACAGCGGTCACCTCCAGCCACAGCTGCCGCGCAAAGGTGACGCCGGATGGCAGACTGTGTCCGGCGCTATTGGTGACGATGAGAGAAATTTGCAACGTGTCCCCGGACAAAACTGTATCAGGAAGGGACGGCTGGAAGTTAAGCTCCGCAGTAACCTTCATGAGATCTTCGATTGCCTCAAGCTGGGCATCTTCCTGTCTGAAAGCCGTCAGGGCACGATCGACGCCGGCGAAGCTGTGCCGGTGCAGATTCTCTCTCAGCGGTGCTTCCGGAAACAGTTCGCGGTCCACCGCATAACCACCGTATGTCTGCATGTGGCACGTCTGACATTCAACGCCCATGGCCTGAAAGGCGGTACCGCTCCATTCCGTAAACGTAACCTCTGCGTCCAGGCCGTCGATGGTCATATCGTGACAGCCGCGACAAAACTCGGATTTGTCATAATCGGGGTGGTATTGAGATTCGTGAGCGCTGTTCGCGATGGGATCTTGCAGTGTGCCATACTTCACATTGCCCGTGTTGAGGAAATAGAAGATCGCCTCAAAATCGCCTCCCGATGCGGCTACCTCAGTGGTAGGCGACATGTGCGTTGTGGCGTGGCAAAAGGAACAGCCGATTCCCTCTCTCACCTGCGGCGCCAGCGATGACGTGTCATCAATGGTCAATGATGACGGATCTTCGATGGCCTCCGTCAGGAAAGCTACAGGCGAGTGGCACATTATGCAGAACTGTCCCAAGTCCCGGTCTCCCTCCACAGCGAAGTGCTGCTGTTCATTTGTGTGTGAGGTAAACCATACAGGATCCTTCATGGCGTAGGCGTGCATGGAACCGGACCACTCTCTGTATTGGGTCGGATGGCACGACTTGCACTCCGTCGCCGGTTCGAAGTCCTCTACCTTGAAGACGGTCTGAATGGGGAATTCATCATCAGGAGGTATCTCTTCCGTATGCTCACACGCAAGGAGGAACAGGAGTGATGACGTTAGCGGTATGGATATTCCGAATCTAGTCACAGTCAGAACAGACGCTTTGCATCACCGCCAGGCCTGTGGCCATGACGTCTTCTCCGAGGACGACATTATGGGAGATCGTAAGTGTATTGGAGTCGATTATGTGAAGATAGCTTATTCCACCCGATGCGGCACTGCTGGTGATGAATATCCTTTCGCCATCGTGTGAAACGCCAACGCCGTGCGGCATATTAAATAGATCTCCTGTTATCTCGGCAGGAGGAACATCATGGCTCAGATCGATGACTGAGACGCTGTTATCTCCCCGGTTAGCTGCAATCACGGCGTTTCCATCGGGCGATACTACCAGATGCCAGGGAGAACTGCCCACAGGCCACTGACCGAAGAGGGCGCCGGTTTCCGTATCGTAAGATCTGACTTCTCCTCTACCCGATAGAGTAATATAAACACGATTGACCGATGGTGCCATTTCCATCTGCAAGGCCTGTGCCCAGTTGTCAGCGAATGAGGCGCAACCGGGGGCACTCTGGCTCTGTTCGTATTCGGACGCTAGGGGAAAGCGCTCCGGCTCATACTCGGGGTCACCAAATTTCTCCACATCAATCTTGAACAGACACGACGAACTGAAGCTGGCACTCCAGACATAATCGCCCGCAAGATCGATAGTGATGCCGTGGGGAGATTCTGCATCAACATCTACAGTTCCCATAATACTCATGTCAGATGTACGAATCTTGTGTATCTCTTTCGACTGCAGCGCCACTCCCCCCATGGGCATGAAGCGGGAGACATAGAGAAACTGACCATCTTGGGAGAGTGTCATGAGGGCAGGCATGTTGCCCACATCTACCGTATCCTCAAGCTCATCCGTGAGAAGATCGAATTTCGCCACGATGCCCGAAGAGATGAGTGTCGCGTACCACTTTTTATTCTCGTCATCAATGACCACAAAATGAGGCCGATCGAGGATTCCCGGTGTGAAATCGACGTCCACTTCCCTGATGATCTCTCCTGTACTTGCGTTGATGACACCAACCTTATCGGCTTTCTGGTAGGTAACGTACACCTTTGAGATATCCTCATCGGCATCCTTATAGTCACCGCAGGCTGACAACAGCAAGAGAACCAACAGAAGTGAGGCAAGAATCAGTGTCTTTTTCACGAAGGAATCCCTCGGAGCGCCATTTCAGTAAGTGTACCTCTTTCAGCCCGTAATTACAAGCCGTGGCTACAGGCCACCATCGAAGCCGATGACCCATCGCGTGAGGTCTAAGGACTTGATCTCCCGCCCCGCCGGATTGGCGGTATGATTGAGCCAGAAAGGAAAGTCCATGCGCAATCTCCACGTCTTGCCTGCTATCTTCTTGCTAAAGACAAAGCCTGCACCCACATCAGCCAGTATGTCGCCGTTGAGTCCGTCGGAAGCCAGTTCGCTCCTGAACGAGCCGCCTTCCACAAAGATACGCATTCGAGTCTTTACGGCGGGAGTTGGCAGACTGTAGTTTCCCTCAAAGGTTGCCGCCAGTACAGTTTCGGCGCCGGAGAAGTCGTGATCGTAGTAGCCGCGCAAGTTTCCTTCTCCATTTATATGAAAGTGATTCCTCGCCGCTTCAACGCCGTAAAAGGCCGACGCATGTCTGAGATAAGGTTTCGCGTAATAATCGCCGGAGCCAGCACTCTCAACAGTGAACTTCTCCTGTCCGGGAACACCTTTCGCTCCACCCCACACTTTCCCTAAGAAAAACGAGAGTGCGGTACCGAGTTTTCCCACGGGGAACTTCATCTTTCCTTTCGCCTGCAGCCGGCTGAAGCTCCAGTCACTCATACCCTCTACCGAGGTTGCCGCTTCCAGTTGAAGTTCCCTCCCCATTCCGCCTCGGTGGACGCCGACGCCATAGCGTCCGTAAAGTACACCAGTCTCCCCGGGTTGATACAGATCTGTATAGCCCGAGTTGCCGGCCTGATTGAAGTAGAAACCGGCAGTTACTGTATGGTTGGGCGGCAAACCGTAGAACCGAGACCACCCATAACTGAAATCCACGTCTCCGCCGCGTAGTCCTTCCAAAAAAAATACATTTGCCGAAACAGTGAGCCACGGGATGAACGATTTGAGCGTCTCGCTGAAGTTAATCTGACCGTAGAGGTTTTGGGACTTGAGGCCGCTCGTCAAGAAAAAGTTGAACCTGTGCCACGGACCGTACGAGCGCCGGAAGGACAAACCCGGCTTCAGACCATCCTTTTCGTGGTACCAAAAGACCGGATTCCAGCGCAAGACGTAAGCGGCGCGGGGATTATAACCCATGCCGGGCCAGTTGAAGATAACATCATCGGGCAGAGAGCCAGATACGTTGTCGCGCAAATCAATGTCCATGGTCCAATTGTCAGGATCGATCATGATATCGACAGGTTTCGACGGCAGCACAAGGGAGAAGATATCTTCGTCTCCCCGCAAATGATTTGTCCAGCGGGTGAACGTGGTGTCTCCATTTTCCGTCACTACCCTGATGTCGAGAGGATAGCGCATACCCCCTTTTTTTTCGATGCGAAGCGACAGATCGTAAGTTCCGTTATCCCCTTTTTTCATCCACCAGTCGCCCAGCGCGTAGTCGTTGTACGAAGCCTGGTGCAGCCACTGTTCGAAGAACCAATCGAGATTCTCGCCACTTGTCTCTTCCATAGCCTGGCGAAAACGGTCTTCGTTGGTGTGCTTTAGTTTCCAGCGATGGTAGTAGTTTTGCATGGCGCTATCGAAAGTTTCACCACCCAAGAGATTCCTCAAGGAGTAGAGCATCATGTGAGGCTTTGTGTAGGCGTTCAACCCGTAGGCAGACCACCCTGAGGCGAGATACGATTTTGTGTCGATAGGTTCATTGTGACGGCTTGTCATGAAGCGAATAATCGTCCACTGCACATTGTTGCGCTCGCCAAGGAACTGCCAGTATTTCTTTTCGAAATCGCCATACCAGCGACTGTGCTCGAGATCGATGCCGTGAGGAGGATAAGTGTGCGCCATGTACCAAGCGTCCTGAAAAGAGGTGAACCCTTCATCAAGCCACGCTTCTTCTACTTCGTTGTTCGCCAGTATGCCGTAGAACCAGATGTGCCCCACTTCATGGGCGATGAGTCCCTCAGAATCACTACCGTCCATCACCAGCATGGGGTATTCCATGCCACCTCCCTGCAAGCTGTGGGTTATACTGACCTGTGGATAGGGGTATTCACCGAACCGGGTAGAGAGCCACTCAAGAACTCGCTTAGTCCGTTTGACCACCTCTTTCGACCAGTCTTCGGCCGAATCTCTATCATACAGAACGTGAATGTCTATACCACCCCACTGGCCGTCTTCGTAAACGAAGTCGGGCGATGCGATCCAAGCAAAGTCGTGAACCTGCTTTCCGTGAAAGGTCATGGTTCGCCGGGCGGAGGAGTCGATCTCAATGCTGTCTATGACGGCGAGCCACTCCTGAAAATCCATGGAAGTGTCAACCGCAACGCGGCTCCATCCTGGATCGCCGGCAGTCAAGACTCCCGTAGCGGCAACGGTGAATCTTTCTGGAACATCGATAATCACGTCGTAAGTACCAAACTCACCGTAGAACTCCCCCATGGCGTGGAAAGGATCGGGATGCCAGCCTGTTTCATCATAGACCACCATCTTGGGATACCACTGGGCGACATCGTACTGTTCATCTCTGTATCCGGCGCGTCCGTAGAACTTCCGGACTTTGTGCTCCCAGTCGATCTCGATAGTGACAGAATCGCCGGGAAGGAGCGGCGCCGGAAGAGGGGCTTGGAGGATCGTGTCATCAATCTCAAACGTTCGGGACGTGCCCTCTTCCGTAGAGGCAACCGCGAAATCATCTATCCGCAGATAACTGGAGCTGTCATCTGGGAATGATTTCAGCATGAACTTGGAGACTACACCGTAGTTCGAACTTTCTTCGTATTTCACCGAACCGTGCAGGAAGGCGTTGGGATAGAGGTGCATGTAGATGCGATCCAAGGTATCAGGCGAGTGATTAACGTAAACGATAGATGACTTACCCGAGATCAGATGTTCCACTGGATTGAGCGAGACGTCCATGCTATAGTGAACAAACTGCTGCCAGTATTCATCTTCAGCGGAGAGGAGGAAAACAGAAATTAGAACGAAAACAGTCTGACTGAGTATTGTTTTCACTTTGACATTGTTTCTCTATAAAAAAGCCGGTATGGCTAACACCGGCTCAAATGATTCCATCTGGATTGAATCTTATAGAAGTTTTGCGATATCGTTTTCAATTACGTAGTGCGGTCTGAATCCAATATATCTCTGTTTGACATGAAAGTCTCTATCTATGATAAATGTCGTAGGAATTCCTGTCACCCCACCGTACTGATTTGCCACTTGGCTGTCGCCGTAAAGTATCGGATAGTTGATACTGAACTTATCGACAAAATCAGGCACAACATCAGCGCCGTTTGTGTCCATGGAGATTCCCAGAACAACAACATCATGCTGATACTTTTCCTGCAACCTTATTAATGAGGGAATCTCTTGCCTGCAAGGCATGCACCACGTGGCCCAAAAGTTAAGAATAATGACTTTCCCCTTGTAGTCAGACAGAGAAACGACTTCTCCATCAACCTTTTCCAGATCGAAGTCGGGGGCCTTAACCTTGCTGGAGCCGATCCTAGGGAAAGCCGCCTCGGCCAAGACCGTTTCACCCTCTCCGCCACTTCCGTTTCCTGTCGCCACAATCCCGGCCACCAGCAAAACGACAATCACGAACACAGCCACCCCTATTTTCTTTAAGTCCATATGATAGCTCTTTCAGGTTGCGATTTTACACACTTTTCTCTCTTCCATCAACCCCAATTACCATATTGAGAGCAACTATTGCTACTCCGCCTCATATTCTCGCCTTCACCCATTGCCGAAAATGATAACTCCATCTCTTGCGTTTCTCCATCTCTCTTTTCAAGAGCGGAAGTGCTTTCTGCGTGCTTTCTCGGCCATTGTTTATGAATTCACCAATCCGGGGAAATTCAGACCAGTGCGCTCCTCCCACATCAGGTTCGATGAGAACATCGGCCTTGCGGGACAGTTCATCAGAGAGTTTTACACTGGTCACCTGGCCGGCGCGGGACATGAGTTCCATCAGGTTACACTCTTTCAATATCTTCAGTTCCCGCCGCGCGATATCAACGGCGATAGTCATATCCAGTTCAGTATCCAGCAACACATTTATCGGCAGCGGCGAAACGACACCGCCATCTACCAAAAGCTGACCGTTCTTGGGCGATGGCGCCACAAACCCCGGTACAGCTGAACTGAGTGTGACGGCCTCAATCAAATCGCCTGATGAAACTACAACAGCCTCCACTTGGTTAAGATCCGATATAACGACTTTTAACGGTATCTTAAGTTCTGAGAAATCTCTTACCGGGAGGAGGTACTCGATTGAAGCAGCCAGTTTGCTCCGTTGGATAATTCCTTTGCGGCTGAGAGCAACAGTAATTACCAGTTTGTCCTTTACAAATTTACCTAACTGATTAAGAAATGAATCATTACCCTCATCACCTTTCCTGATATGATGTACACCTACTGCTCTGAACTCATCACTATCTATGTATTCCATGTACCGCTTCTCAACCCATCCGGGGTCCAGTGTAGCGGCATACATGGCGCCGATGATAGCGCCGGCCGAAGTACCTGCGATGAGATCAATCGGTATCTTATTATCGTGCAGAACCTGCAGTACACCGATATGAGCTGCACCTCGCGCACCACCTCCCGCCAGAGCGAGCCCAATCTTTATATTCTGTTTCATACATCTTCCGTAAGTTCAATACTGAGCATCTCAGCAGTGGTTAGGTAGACTTTCATTCTAACCGGTTTCTGAGGATTATCGCCGTCGGCTCTTCTGTAGTTTGAGTCAAACTTTCTCGGTGTTTCAACATTTACAATCTTATCCATCACCTCAAGTCCGCGAACAACCTGCCCAAAAACGGTGTACTGTCCATCCAGTCGGGGTATCGGTTGAACACAGATGAAGAATTGACTGCCGGCACTGTCGGGATCCCGGCTGCGGGCCATTGAGAGAGCACCCCTTGAATGAGGACGATCGTTGAATTCGGCAGGGAGCATCCATGAGGTACTGTTGTCCTCGTCGCCGATGCCGTAGAACTTGCCCGCCCTTCCCCCCTGACCATCATTGCCCCTGTCTGAGTCCTTCGAATTCGGATCGCCACCCTGAATCACAAACCCGGGAATTACGCGGTGAAAAGTAGTGCCATCAAAGTAGCCTTCGCCCGCCAATATCCTAAAACTTTCAACATGTTGTGGGGCTGAATCTTCGTAGAACTTGATAACCATATTCCCGAATTCTGTTTCGATAACAGCCAGTTCCGGTGGCCGCTCGTCGCAACCGAAAAATAGGATCAACGGCAGCATCCACCCCGTTATCCGTTTTGGTACCTGTTGAAAAATTATCATTTCCCTGTTCTACCCCTAGTGGTCAGAGGAACGTCTTTCATACAGAGGGGACATGCATCAGGTTCCCAGGAAACAGCGGGATAGTGTACCAGTGCTGTTGTGGGGCAGCCGAAATCGACGCCCCTTTCGGTACGATCAGCGAGACATGCCACGCCGGCAACGGTGGCGCCGTGATCCTCCGCGATCTGCAGTAGCTCGCGCACGGAACCGCCAGTGGTCACGATATCTTCTACCACCAGAACCGTCGTTCCGGGATCTATGTGGAACCCGCGCCTCAGTGCCAGTTCACCGTCGGAACGCTCAGCGAATATACCTTTAGTGCCCAGTTTTCTGGCGGCGGCGCTGCTCAAAAGGATTCCCCCTATGGCCGCCCCGAACACCACTTCAATCTGCTCGCCGCTATACGGTTCGGCCATCATGGCGCCAATTTCCTCCACGATATCAGGACGCTCCAGGAGCCGGAATTTCTCAATGTAAACATCACTGTGGCGGGCTGAGGTGAGCCGAAAATGGCCCTCAAGGATGGCGCCTGTCTCTTTCATCAATTCAATCAGTTCACTCATTTCGCCGTAGCCCTTTTGTCACTCCAGTGTAGCGTTGATTCTTGTACAATAATCCTCAGCCGCCTTCCGTATGGCGAATTCGCTCTGATCCCCCGCATACATGATGGCGCGGGAGACGTTTATAAGGGCGACCCCGCCTTCATTGCCAGCTCGAACGCTCGCCTCCAGATCACCTCCCTGAACCCCCACGCCGGGAATCAGAAACGGCACATCGCCTGCCGTTCGCCTCACGTCTGAAATCATTTCGCTTCTGGTGGCGCCCACTACAAGCCCGCAGTTATCCGATTGATTCAGTTCTGATACCAGCGAAACAACTTTTTCGTAGATGAATCCATCGCCTGTCCTCTGCAACTGTAAATCTGTCGCCCCCTCATTTGACGTCACACAGAGGACGAATGCCCCCTTATCGGGCCGGTTGAGGAACGGCTCAATCGCATCTCTCCCCATATACGGACTGACAGTTACCGCGTCGAAACCCATTTCACCGAGAATTGCCGTCGCGTAATGCTTTGCTGAGTTGGCGATATCACCCCGTTTTGCATCGGCGATGACCAATCGGCGGCCGTCAATCTGACGCACCACCTCTTCCAGCCAGTGGTAGCCGTCTCCACCGTGGCGCTCGTAGAAGGCAAAGTTGACCTTGTAGGCAGCGGCTGAATCCAAGGTGGCATCGATGACTTTGCGCACGTAATCCTTCAGGTCATCGAGCGTGGATGAAGAGGGGTAGGAAAGGCGGTCGGTATCAATGTCCAGCCCTACGCAAAGACGGGAATTTGACCTTTCCAAGTGATCAAGAAGAATATTCGAGAAAGAGTTCACAGGCGAAAAATTACGCCGGCCCCTCGGGGGAAACAATTGAAACCACTTCAGGCTGTAATAAAAACCCCATCATGCGATAGGGTTAATGCACGCTCCGGAGGAGGGACTCGAACCCCCAACCTAGTGGTTAACAGCCACCCGCTCTACCCATTGAGCTACTCCGGAATTATCTCAGAAAATCTCTTTCAAAAAGTGGGGAGAATTTAGACAGATTGTCTCGCCAGTCAAACTCTACATTTCCTTCTCAGCTTCCAAAAGCCTGCCTTCCACAAACATGCCGCTCTTTCGCTGCTCTTCGGTGACATAAACGATACCGTCCTCATCATGCGGTGTACCGTAAACTGAATGAATGGACTTCAAGCCACCCATCCACTTTCTCTTATCCATGATGTATACCAAATCACCCGGATCGGCGGCCATTCTTTCCAAGTCGTTACGCGAGAAGCGGATCACATCTTCCTGATCTTCAACAATTCTATACTGCACCAGAACTTTTTTTCCTTCACGATCATTCGGTTTACTGCCCTTGAAGTATTCCCTGGCGTTCGCCACGTCAAATATTGACAGACCTTTAATGTCTTCAGGGTTCTTCGGCTTCGTCACGAGGCTCACAGCTACGCCAACGACGGCACACACCACGATATTGTAAAGCGCACCTATGTAGATGTACGGTCTGCCGGGCATCATCTCAATGCCGTGATCAAAGGGTGCGATCAATTGCGGGAAAACCTGCCCCAAGATCATGAGTCCAGCGCCGATGGTGAATGTGGCAATGACGGCGGCTGACGTGAAGCGTTTCCAGAAAATACCGAGGAACACAGCTACGATGAGAGGCGGAGTAAATGTAGAATGGAACCAGCCGTGGGCTTCATAGATGGTGCCAAAGGAATTGAAAACAGGCACCAGGATCACACTCAGCGCTGTCACTCCTACCGAGGTCCAACGGGCAATCTCGAGGAAATGTTTGTCGCTGTGCTCCTTCTTCACAAACGGGCGGTACAAATCATTCACAAATACATTCGCTGAAGCATTTACCAGCGTATCCACAGTGGACATCAGTGCAGCACTGAGCGCGGCGATAATGAATCCAAAAACACCCGGTTTCGCCACCAGATTCGTGACAATCACAAATACATCATTGGGATTCAAATTGGGATCAATCTGCCCCGGAAATACACTCACGATCGCACGACCAATCCAGCCTGCATTGGAGACAACAATCGCGGAGATGGGTAGAACAACCAGGATGTTCATAGTAGCAGCTTTTCGGCCTTCATTGACGCTCTTGCAGGCCATGAAGCGCATGATCAGCCCCTGATTCATAAACAGGAAACCGATGGAGCCGGCTATGCCGTCCTGCCAGAAAATGCCTACAAAATTAAAGTCCGGCGGGTAATTGAAGGGCGCCAGCGGCAGCTTTTGTTCGGATGAGAGCGCGCCCCAGAATATGTCGAATCCCCCTAAATAGTCGATCCCCAACAAAAACAGAAACAGGCCCGCAAACAGCAAGATCAATCCTTGAAGAAGATCGGTGAAAATAACTGATGTCTGACCTCCAAAATGCATGTATACAGCGGTTAGCACTGCGATGACGATGACAGTGCCCATCAACGGCAGACCCATGATCTTGTAGAGTGCCGTAGCCAGAGTGAGAAAACCGATGGCGATGTAGCCGATCATATAGAGTAGAATCATGATCGTAGCGAGGAAACGGGCTGTGAAGTTGAACCGCCGCTCGAAGTACTCAGGGATAGAGCGGACCCGGGAATAGATGATGATCGGTAGCCAGCCGAACATGAAAAAAGGGACGAAGAACCAGTCGTTCATGTAGGTCATGGTGGATGAAAAACCGTACTGGAACGCCTTGGAAGAATACTTGACGAAGCTGTGTGAACCGACACCTGTAGCTACAATGGAAATGGTAATCAACCACCAGGCATATCGCCTCCCGCCGAAGAAGAAATCCGACGTCGTTTTCGCGTAGCGGCCAAAGTAACTGCCAAATAACAACACCGCAACAAAATAGATGATGATAACAGCCTGATCCAAACCGGTACCGACGATTGTCTGGCTCATCGACGCTATCCCTTCAGAGCCGCCAGAATGACGGCGGCATGAATAAAGGCATACCAGACAAAACCGATTATCAGAATTCTGAACCAATGGCGGTGCCGCCGGAGAGATAAATCCAAAGCCTTATGCCGGACCGTCAGCACGATGCCGACCAGAAACAGAATTCCACCGGCACCATACAGGTAGAGGTACGGCAGCCAGGTTTTGGTGAAGTCAAGCATGTTCAGAGCCGCTTGAACTCCGGCTTCAGTTCGTCGTAAGTCTCCGTAAGACCCTGCACCTGCACCTTCGTATGACCGAGTACAGGCATGTAGTTTGTATCGCCCTGCCAGCGGGGAACCAGGTGATAGTGAATGTGTTCTTCTATCCCAGCTCCTGCGGAAGCGCCAAAGTTAGCTCCGAAGTTAAATCCCTCGGGATTCATCAGTTTCTTAAGTATCCTCGTGGAACTATCCGTCAACGCCATTATTTCCATTTTGCTGTCAAGGGAAATATCCATCGGATCGGCCACGTGTTCATAAGGTGCGATCATGAGATGAGCGTTGTTATAAGGATACAGATTCATCATAACGAAACTCAGTTTACCCCTGTAAAGGATCAACATTTCACGATCGTCACTATCGGCCGGCTTGTCGCAAAAAATGCAACCGTCTTCCTTAAGCTGGCGGATGTACTCAATTCGCCAGGGAGCCCAAAGTCTTTTCATGCTTGATGGTTCATAGATGATGGCATTCGGTGAGCGGTTATTGGTAGCTGGTGAGTCGTGAGTAGTAACCAGCGAGTAGCCATCAGCTATGATTTCTTCAACTTACTTGTTTACTTAGATAGGCAATGTGACCGTTGATTTTATTCACTAATTCATGCCCAGAGTCTTTAAGATCTATACATTGCTACCGCTCCACCACTTCACCAAGCGCCATCAATCATCTTCCTTGCTTGCGGCAACGACCTTTTGCTCAAGATCCTTCGGCATCTCCTCGTAGTGGCTAAATTTTTCTGAATGCATTCCCCGGCCGCCGGTTAACGAGCGCAATGAAGTTGAATAACGATAAAGATTTGCTTGCGGTATTAGCGCCCGGATAACCTGAAAACCGCTTTCAGAGCCCATCCCCAGAATCTTGCCGCGGCGGCCCGAGATATCCCCCATAACATCACCCATGAATTGTTCCGGTACTCTTACTTCTATCTCGTTGATAGGCTCAAGGAGACACGGTTTGGCCATCATGAAAGCCTCGCGGAATGCACCTTTTCCCGCTATCTGGAATGCAATATCTTTTGAGTCAACCGGGTGCTGTTTACCGTCGTAAAAATTGGCTTCCAGATCGACAACCATATAGCCGGCTAGGATCCCTTCCGCACAAGCGGCATTCACCCCTTTCTCAACCGACGGGACGAACACTCTATCAACATTCTGACCAACCAGACTGTTGTTGAATTCGATGCCACCGCCCCTTTCCAGAGGCTCAACCGACATCCACACTTCAGCGAACTGTCCCGCGCCGCCGGACTGTTTCTTATGTCTGTACTTTGAGCTCCCCTCCGACTTGATCGTCTCACGGAAAGGAACTCTCGGTTCAACAAGACCAACTTCAACATTGAACTTCCTTCTCAGACGTTCAACAACGATTTCGAGCTGCAGCTCACCCTGGCCGGAAATAATGGTCTGCTTCAGTTCGGGATCAACCCTGTAGACAAAAGTGGGATCTTCTTCATGCAACGTAGCCAGCCCGGTGGCGATCTTCTCCTCGTCGCCTTTGGATTTTGTGATAACAGCTTCATGAATGGATGGAGTGGGAAACTCGACCTTGCGCAGTTCTACATTCAGTCTGCCTTCACACAGAGTGTCACCCGTATGCGTATTCTTCAACTTCACTACGGCGCCAATATCACCGGCAAAAAGTTGCCCGGCATCCTTCCGGTTTTTCCCATTCATCACAAAAATTTGTCCTAACCGTTCCGATGATTGACGGGTTGTATTTTTCAGATCGATACCGTTCTTAACACTGCCCGAATAGACTTTGAAGAATGACAATTCCCCTACATGTGGCTCGCTGACCGTTTTGAAAACCAGAATACTGGCCGGATCACTCTCACTAGTAGAGAATTCAACTGCTTCTTCTGTTCCGGGTTTGCAAGCTTCAATGGTGGTTTTGTCTGCCGGTGAGGGGCAGTATTTCGCAATAAGATCCATAATTCGCGTGACACCCACATTAGCGTCAGCGGCACTGCAGACAAGTGGAATGACTGTCCTGTTCTGGATGGCGTCGTGGAGACCGTCGCGGAGTTCCTCTTCTGAAAGGTTGCCCTGATCGAAGAACTTTTCCAGGAGAGAATCGTCAGACTCAGCAATATACTCGATCAACTCTTCGTGCAGCTGGTCAATTCTGTCTTGCCATTCATCAGGCAGATCTTCTTCTTCATATTTGCCGCTACCGTCTGTTTTGTAGGTCAACATCTTCCGTCGCAGAACATCGGCAATCTGATTAAAACCTGGACCCGCATTCACAGGCAAAAGGAATGGAAAGATACGCTTGGAAAAATGATCCGTCATTTCCTGCATAACGGTATCAAACTTGGTGTGCTCTTTATTGAGCATTGTCACAACTATCAACTTTGGAATTCCGCGCTCCTCAGCATATTTCCAGACCAGATCTGTTCCAGCCTCTGGACCTGAAACAGCCGGCACGGCAATCAAAACTGAATCGGCCACATGAATAGAACTTCTCGCCTCCCCGATAAAATCGAGGAAACCGGGTGCATCGAGGATATTGAATTTCTTCCCCTCACACTCGCAGTAGAGAGGGGTGGTACTGATCGAAATCTGACGACTGGTTTCGTTGATATGGTAATCAGAGATGGTGGTGCCATCTTCGATTTTTCCAATTCGATTGGTTTCGCCGCCGTTGTACAGCATCGCTTCCGCAAGGACGGTCTTACCTGACGTACCGTGCCCTACGATGGCGAAGTTGCGGATATTTGATGATTGAAAGGTACTCATTATAGCTTCCTTCTAACGATTAGTTTACAGTGGTCAAGAACGAATTTTCAATCCACTCGAGACGGTGATTATAGCTAAATCAATATGGTCAAACAAGCGTTTTCCGATGTGACAATTTGCTACTGTTCCGCTTCTACCTCAGACTCGATAAATTCTCTCAAAGCGGGTACGATGTACCTGTCTCCGATGTGCAATTTCTTGAAGGAATCTCCCAATACTCTCAACCGCTGAGAAAGTGGCTGATTCTTATTCAATACAACAAACTGATCATCATTGACTGTACAGAAGCCGCCTTCAAAATCACCCTTACCCTGGATGAGATTGATCCCCATCTGTTCTGCAAGCTGCTCAAACTGATCAAGCAGTTCTTCTGATTTCATTAGAGAACTTCATCCCTGCCTTCTTTTTGCAGGAGTTCAACGACTTTTTTGATTTCTTCGGCATGGTCTCTCGATACTACAAGCGTGGCGTCCGGGGTGTTCACAACCGCCACATTATCCAAGCCTACAACCGCTGTAAGTTTATTGTTAGAGTGGATAAGATTGCCACTGCCATCAACAACTATTCCATCTCCCCGCACGACATTCCCGTCCCCATTGGATGGCAAGATATCGTAATACGAATTCCATGAGGCGACATCATTCCATTCAAACTCTGCACGTACTACACAGATGTTATCGGCCCGCTCCAAAATACCGTAATCGAGAGATTCAGGAGAAAGGAAAGACCACTTATCGTTTAGGGTAGACTGGTAGTGCTGTTTTCCTATAGTGTCGCCAATCTCCGTCAGAATATTGAAATGCTCGGGCATCAGATGTTCCATGGCGTCCATGAAGCTGCCCGCCCGCCAGACGAATATGCCGCTGTTCCACAAAAAATCGCCGCTCTTAAGGAATCGTCGTGCTACTGTCAGAGTCGGCTTTTCAGCAAACGTTTTTACTTCGAATGCCTTTCCTTCCGGAAGTTCATTCCTCTTGTCAAACTGTATATAGCCGTAACCGGTATGAGGTGAAGATGGAACAACTCCAAAAGTCACCAGATAATGATCTGATACCGCAATATCTCTTGCGATCCTGAGGGCGCCTGAAAACGACCTATGGCCGACGATAAGATGATCTGAAGGGAAGACTCCCATAACAGCTTCCGGATCCCTCTTGAGAAGATGCTGTGCCACCAGACCGATACATGGCGCTGTGTTCTTACCTGACGGTTCGATGATAATGTTATCTTTCGCAATGCCGTCAATTTCCGAACCGATTTGTTGCGCCAGATCCGGTCCGCTTACCACATAGATATCTTCGACGAACCTCACTTTCCGCAGACGATCGACAGTCATCTGGAGCATGGTTGTGTCACCGATGATCTTGAGGAGTTGCTTTGGGCGCGCGTTGCGGCTAAGGGGCCAGAACCGGGTACCTTTACCGCCAGCCATGATAACACCGAATAACTTGGGCACTTTCACTTTGCAGACTCTTCCTCTCTACTAAAGTACTATTTCATCTTTCTGGATAGTATAGCTGAATCTCTTCTGTTTTCCAGTTGGCTCTCACTTCAATGGTATCAGGCAATACCAGAAACGGCTCAGCTGGTTCAAACGGAACCGCCCTGCCGGTCGTATAGCGTCCGTTGCCGTCCTTATCCTGAAAAGCGCTCAGGAGCCACATTCCTTCTAACAGTTCTGGAAACTCAAAACTGCCGTCCGAATTTACTGAAATTGAAGAAGATTTTTGGGGCTTTTCTGCCATCTCAACTACTACTATCGTCTCTTCAACAAAGTCTCCAGCAACTGTGCCAGAAAGACCACCTGTGCCAATCTTCTTACCTATCCTGAGTTTGAATGCAACGATCGAATCCTTAAGTGCTATCCCTTCCGCAGTGCGCAATCGTTCTCCCTGAAGAGTCAGCGCATAATCATCTTCAGCTTGCCACTCTGTGGCAGGTCTTATAGCAAGGATTGTTGGGTGTCGCCATTCAAAATCAATCGCAACTGTATCTCTCGATCGGTCCTGCAATGAGAAGAACTGGCTGTCAATTTCTGTCTGCATGAAAGTAGAGAATCGAATCACAAGATGAGAATCACCAGGATCCATCTCTATTCTCTTCCCAGGTTCAGGCATCACTATCTGGGGTAGGAGTGAATCAGCATCCGGGATCTGAATTAACCGGGTGAACGGTTCCAGCGGCTGTTCAAGCTGATCTTCCAGTGAGGAGACTGAAAGGGTATAGCTGCCGCCAGTAGTAAGACTATCCGTGTAAAAGAAAACTTCGTCATTCTGGATAGATGAAAACAGATTTTGAGGACTGATATCCACAGTATGAAGCGTGTCACGGAACTGCAATGCAGGTGAATTCCCGGTTGTCAATTCCAACGGATTCGAGAACCGCAAGATACCCTGCCGCGAACTCTCCATTGAGACGGCAAGCACCTTGAACGCTTTCGGTTCGTGCGCGATCTTCATATTCACATCGGCAAACGTATTCCGCTCCTCGCTCAGGTTCAGGGGAGCCCTCCAGTGAACCCCGTACGGCATGCGGGACGACGACAACGGGGCTGGCGGCGATCCTCCTTCAAACGCCAATAGCTGATACTCACCCTCACCCAGATGTGAAAATGAATAACGCCCTGAATCATCTGTTTCAGTATAGTAATCAGGCTGTTCCAGAAAAAGGCTGTCCAGATGCCCTTTCACCTTGTATAGATAGACGAGACTCGATTTGCCTTCAATATCGTAGACCGAGCCACTGATGGCGCCTTGCGAAACAGACGATCCCGTGCTGTATGCCAGCTGATAAGTCTTATCGAGCCGGTTCTTGTGTTCATCCTCAATCTCCCGGGTGACGGTCAATATATAGGTCTGTTCATCCGTAAGTGTATCAGGGAGTTTAACGGTTATCTTATCCTTCTTCAGCACAACCTCAGGAGGATCGTGCAAGACCGGCTCAATCCTGACACCCTTTTCCGAAAGTGTCTCTTGTAACCTCTCAGAAAAGGTGAGACTGATCATCAGCCCGGCGGCTATCTGTGTCGTGCCCGATGGCGGTTCAACGCTCACCAGTTCCGGTGCCGTTTTGTCAACCGGTCCTCCCGGCGGCGGACCGACGGCTGCACAGCCTGTCAGTGCAACTACCAAGCCGTAAAGTAACAATCTGGGAAGGTTACTGTTCATCAGACATTCAGAAGGGCATCAGATCATAGGGGACTGTATTCTTGAATTCAATCGCGGCTGGTGATACAGCGGCTGTGATGACACTGATGCGCACACCAGCCCGTTCAGCTTCCAGCAAAGCCTGGGCGAATTTCTGGTCTCTGTCCCACTGCGGCTGGAAGCAACGCACATCGGAGCGCTGGCAGACAAACAGCACCGCCGCTCCCGCACCACTCCGGGACAGTTCCGCCAGAGCATTCATGTGACGCCGTCCCCGCTCCGTAACAGCATCTGGAAACATGGCCACCCCGTCTTCCACAAGAGTTACCGATTTTACTTCCAAATAGAGAGGAGTACCGTTCTTTTGCAGAAGAAAATCGAAACGGTGATTACCCAGCTTTACCTCGCTCTGAACCAGTTGATAATTCTTAAATATACTCAATTGACGGTTTTCAAGCAGTGAACGGACAAACCGATTCGGGAGCGTTGAGTCAATAGAGACCCACTCTTCCCCTTTTCTTACTAGCACTGTTGTCCAATCAGTCTTGCGGTTCTCCCGTTTTTCATTTGCTACCTGCCGGACTTTCAATCTGACACCGGGAATTAACAGTTCCTCAAGCCTTCCCGGATCGGGCAGATGACTTTCCTCCTCCCGGCCGTTGATACGGACAATGGTCAGAAACCGATTCGGCCTCCGTACAAAAGTAGCATCGGTGAGGTAGCCGTCTGTTTTCATTCATCAACTCTCAGTCAGCGCCTGATCAAAATCGCCAATCAGATCTTTCGCAGATTCTATTCCGGCGGAAACGCGGACAAGGCTGTCGGTGATACCGATGGCTTCCCGTTCTGACGGCGACATACCGGCATGGGAGGTCACAGCCGGTCGGGTCATGAGTGTTTCGACCCCGCCGAGGCTGGGAGCAAGGATCGGCAGGGTTACTTTGTTCAAAAACCGTTTCGCCGCGTCAAGCCCCTCTTTCAGTTCGAAGCTGAGCATCCCGCTGAATCCATCAAACAGTTTCTTTCCGCGGTCGTGATCGGGGTGCGAAGCAAGCCCGGGATAGTTAACCTTCTCTATTTTTTCATGATTCTCCAGGAATTGCGCAATCTTCTGCGCACTCTCATTGTGCTGCTTCATCCGCAAAGCGAGTGTCTTGATACCGCGATGGAGGAGAAAACAGGCGTGCGGATCGAGCGTGCCACCCAAATGATTGAGTTTGTGTGTAATCTTTTCAATCAGGTCGGCGCTGGCAATGATGGCGCCGGCAACAATATCTGAGTGACCGTTCAAATACTTGGTACAGCTGTGGCACGAAATGTCGAATCCCCACTCCGCAGGCCGGAAATTGACAGGCGAAGCAAACGTGTTGTCAATAACAGAAATGATTCTGTGTTCCCGGGAAAATGCGGTCACGGCCTCCAGATCACCTATCTGAAGCAGCGGATTGGACATGGTCTCAACGTAGATCAGCCTCGTCTTGGGCTTAAGTTTGTCCTTCCATGAATCCGGATCGGCACCGTCAATGAAATCAAACTCGACCCCCCATTTGCCCACATCATGATTGACGAATGTGTGCGTGCCGCCGTAGAGAGTATCTTGGATAAGAAAGTGGTCGCCGGCCGATAAGAAGGTGAGCAAGGTGACGGTGATGGCAGACATACCGCTGGAGGTGACAAGAGCGTCTTCCGCGTTCTCTAGTGCAGCTAATTTTGCATGGAGTGCTATGTGATTGGGCGTATTGTTCAGTCTGATGTAACGAACGTCGTGGTAGCTCTCTTCTCCGGCCGTTTCGAACATCGCCGACTGGAAGACTGGCATGGACACCGCCCCGCCGATTCTGGGATCAGGTTCCCCAGCATGAATGAGTTTTGTCTCAATACTATTGTAGCTTTCAGTCACTTCGTTCTCTCCTTTCGACTCTTGTATTGTCCCTCTTGAACCTCAAATGCAGCAACTGTTCTCTCGGTTCCCGAAGTTGCAGATTTGAGTTTAACACTGAGGTACAGGAATCATCAATCCTTATTGCGGCGAGAAGCATGACCGCCGACAGAGAACATCGCATCGACAGGACAAAACGGTGGCGCTTCGAGACACTATCGCAACACACGGACTTTACAACTTGCAACAGAGGGGATTGCAGTCTGCAACAGGGACCCGGCATCTCTCACGATCCCCCATCAATCTTCGCCAGATGTGCCGGACACCCGGCGCGACAGTCGCTGGCCCCAAATCCTTTGACGGGAGCCGAAACACCCCTTTTTCGCAACAGTTTCTGATTTTCGACGCATTCCGCTTCGAAATCCTCTGATACGATTTCAATCCGTTCTATTGCCACCTCAGGATGAGATGTGAGATAATCAATGTGCCAACGGAGAGGCTTATCTTTTCTGCGGTGCCGTTCGAGGCGCGCTTTCAGGCCCCGTTTCGCCCGGCCGGTATAGATGTAAGTCCCGGGCGTGAATCTAAACCTTCCTAGTTTGCCTATCTGAATTGATACGGAACGAGCGACCCGAAGGTTGATCTGGTAAATCCCACCAGCAGGTAGCTCAGCAGACACAATAAGAAACTAAACTCTCTCCAGTGCTTGATCTAAATCTGCCACGATGTCGTCCGGATCCTCTATCCCTACAGAAATACGCACCAGGCCATCGGTGAGTCCCCGGGCGTGGCGCTCCTCCGCCGGCACATCCGCGTGCGTCATGGTGGCGGGATGGGTGATCATGGTCTCCACGGCACCAAGACTTTCCGCCAACGCACACAGCTTTACTGTATTCATCAGTGTCTTTCCAGCCGCGATACCACCTTCCAACTCGAACGAGATCATGCCGCTGAAACCATCCATCTGCACTTTTGCGATTTCATGCTGAGGATGGGAAGGCAGGCCGGGATAGGTCACGCTTGCCACCTTGGGGTGAGCTTCCAGGAATTCAGCCACGATCTGTCCATTGGCGGTGTGCCGTTCCATCCTGAGGTGAAGCGTCTTGACCCCGAGGGAGGTGAGCCAGCAATCGAAAGGACTCGGCACGGCGCCGATAGTCTTCTGGACGAACTTCATCTCCTCGAAGATATCTTCCCGGCTTGTGATGACAACCCCGCCGATGAGCTGGTTATGACCGCTCAGGTATTTCGTGGTGCTGTGGACCACCATGTCGGCGCCGAACTCCAGCGGCCTCAAGAAGACGGGCGTGGCAAATGTTGAATCGACACCGTAGAGCAGATCATGCTCCTTTGCAATTTGCGCCATGGCAACCAAATCGGTCACCTTCAGCAGGGGATTGGTGGGCGTCTCTACCCAGAGCATCTTCGTTTCAGGGCAGACAGCGTCTTTCACTTTACGGGGATTAGAGGAATCCACGTATGTAAAGTGGAGGTCGTAGTTGACGAGGATCCGATTGAAATGGCGCGAGACGCCGCCGTACACATCATCTGAGCAGACCACATGATCGCCTGCTTTCAGTAGCTTCATGCAACTGTCAACGGTAGCCATGCCGCTGGCAAAGCAAACGCCGTACTTGCCACCTTCGATGGCGGCGAGTTGCTCTTCCAGCATCTGACGCGTCGGGTTCGCCGAACGGGTGTAGTCAAATCCCAGGTCGCGGCCAACTTCGGGTAGAACGTAAGTCGCCGTCTGGTAGATGGGCGGCACGATGGCGCCGGTAGTGGGGTCCGACTCGATCCCGGCCCTTACAATCTTTGTGTCAAACTTCATTTCTCCCTCCACTTTACCTTGCTAAAACATATTGGAGTGATGGATAGTTGGAGAAGTGGAGAAATGCGGGCGGTGCGTTCTTCCATTTCTCCAATACCCCAATTCTCCACCTCATTAACCTACGGCTTTACTCAAGGAATCCTTGCTCCTTCATCCAGTCATCATCGACGAATTTGGTGAGGTAATTTCGTATGGAGTCGGGCAGGATCACCAGACACCGTTCACCTTCATTCAGGCTCGTGGCCACCTGCAATGCCGCCCACACCGCTGAGCCAGACGAACCGCCCACTAAGAGTCCCTCCTCCCGGACCAGCCGTCTTGCCACCAGGAACGAGTCTTTGTCATTGACCTTCACGTATTCGTCCACCAGGGAGTTATCCAGCACGTCCGGGAAAAAGTCGTAGCCGATCCCCTCAACCATATACGGGTACACCTCCGTTCCGCCTCCGAGGATAGAGCCGTGAGGATCTACGCCAACGATGGTCACATCAGGCAACTCTTCTTTCAGGCGCTTCGCAACACCTGTAACTGTGCCGCCGGTGCCTACGCCGATGACCACCATACTGAGATTATCACCCATTTCTTCAATAATCTCTCCAGCGGTATCGTGGTAGTGGGCATCGGGATTGTCGATATTGCTGTACTGATCGAGAATATGGGAATTGGGGATTTCTTCGTTGAGCTTTTTCGCAATCCCAATGTGACTTTCCGGTGCATCCCACGCCGCTTCAGTAGGCGTGCGGACAATTTCGGCTCCCAGCGCCTCCAAGACCACCTGTTTCTCCTTGCTCATTTTCTCTGGCATGGTGATGATCATCCTGTACCCCTTTACGGCGGCAGTCAGCGCCATGCCTATTCCCGTATTGCCGGAAGTGGGCTCTATGAGAGTATCGCCCGGTTTAATGCGCCCGGACTTCTCCGCCTCCTCCACCATCCTTACGCCGATCCTGTCCTTCACCGAACCGCCCACATTCAGAAACTCGCACTTTCCATACAGTTTGCAATCGAGATCTGCCCCAATCCGACTCAGCTTTACAATGGGAGTGTTTCCTACCGCGCCCAGAATATCTTCATATATCATATTGCCTTCCTTTATGAAATCAAGTCATAATGGTTAATATTATTTCTTGATTAAATAGGTTCGCAAAATCAAATTCTTTATGCACAACGAACCAACTACTATTATTCTTCAGATCAATCCGTTATTCTATCCACAAAAGTGGACGAAACTTTAAGAAAGATTAGGGAGGCAGGAAATGAAAATGTTACTTGACGGTGAATGGCACAACAGGGAGGAGACCATTGATGTAACCAATCCCTTCGACGGCTCGCTCATCGACACAGTGCCCAGCGCCACATCAGAAGATGTCGACCTAGCCATCTCATCCGCCGTGGAAGGGTTCGGAATCTCGAAGCATCTCTCGGCTCATGAGAGAGCAGATATCCTTTACGGGACCGCCTCCTCATGAAGAGTCAGCACGAAGAGTTTTCTTAGCTCATTGCGAGAGAAAGTTCGAAAACAATCAGGGAAGCACGCAAAGAAGTGCGCCGCAAGAAGAAAGAGTAACAATCTATCAAATTGTATCCGGGGAGGCTTACTTACTGTCCTCAATCCAACAAGGTGGAAAAGACTACCAGCGCGAAAGATACTACCGAATTAACCGTAACGATCGATACATTCTCACCCTAAGCTTAACTGATTGATGCTATGAAAATTGATCCCAAAGACCACTTCTTCGGTGACATTCACAAGATCATGATCGGATCCATCGTGCCACGGCCTATCACCCTCGTATCAACCGTCGCGATGAACGGCACCCAAAACCTGGCCCCCTTTTCCTACTTCAACGGTGTCTGCTCCAACCCCCCCACTATCATGTTTGCCCCCGCCCGGCGGGGATATGATGGTAAAACCAAGGATACCCTTAACAACATCCGCGCCACTGAAGAATTCGTAGTAAACATCGTTTCTGAAGCAATCGGCGAACAGATGGTAGCTTGCGCTACTGATTACGAACCTGAAGTTGATGAGTTCGAGATTTCCGGTCTCACGGCTGTTCCCAGTAAAAAAGTTTCTCCCCCGCGAGTTGGTGAGTCAAAGGTCAGTTTTGAGTGCAAGTTGAATCAGATCATTGAGATAGGTGAAGGTGGTCCGGGGAGTGGAGCTGCTGTCATCGGTACTATTGTACTGTTCCATATTGATGATGAGGTCACTTCAGACGGTCGCATACTTTTGAATAAACTCCAGCCTCTCGGTAGACTCGCCGGTAACCGGTACGCCCGGATTACGGATACACTCAGGATCGTGCGCCAAGTCAAACCGGATGATTCCTCGCCTCCCGCTTCCAACCGGAAGAAAGATTGAGTCTAGACGCACCCGCCGAAGATAACCACTTTCTCGCTCATTGCGTCATGGGAATTCCTTCTTCGGAGATGATGATTCCCTACCCCAGCATCCGTTCCCTTCTCGACTCGCAATTGAGAAGATATGGGGAGAGACGTTTCATCAGCTTTACCGATGAGAGTGGCAGTGCAGCAGAGCTGTCCTACAGTCAATTCTTCACCAGGGTCTGCCGGACGGCCAACTTCCTCGAGTCCGAGGGAGCCGATTTTGGACAGCATCTTCTAATCCCGCTAGCGGACGATCTGGACATTCTTACCGAACTGTTCGCCACCTGGATGATCGGCGCTGTTGCCGTTCTGCCCTCAACATCAGACGCACCACATTCCGTTGCGCAAGAGTTTCCTGATGCCGACATGCTATTCCCGGAGCTGGGCAACTTGACTGACGCCATCGCCGGGCACAGCAAGGAGTATCAAATAGGAGTAAAATCAAAGTTGTCCGACGATAGCCTAATCTATCAAACAATCGATAAGAGCGGGACCAAACGGGGTGTCGTCTTTTCCCATTACAACCTTCTGGTGAACGCCATGGCCATCAGCAGTTCTCTCAATCTCCCGGATGATCAGGCTGTAGCATGTTGCCTCCCGCTTCGCGACATTTCGGCTCTGGCCGGCTGTATCATGTCCGCACTGTACGCCGGCTCTCCCCTGATACTCGGCAGTCACGAAGAAAGTGAGAACTTGCCGCGCGCGAGGTGGGACGAAGATGTTGTCTGCCTGTTTACTGATGTTTGGAGATCAGAAAGTATTCTTGATGGGTGCCACAATCCTGACTATCTGATTTCGCCCCACACTGGCCTTAGCCCACGAAGAGTGAAGCAACACTATGAACAAACTGGAATCCCCATTATCACTGGACTTTCATTGCCAGAGATCACCAGCTTCGGCACGCTTTTACCTCTTTCACGATCTCCGTCAGACCATTCGGGATGGTTTTCCCAGAAAGACCGGCTGCCTTTGGGTCTTCCGCTCCAGCCGGTAGAGATTACTGTTATGGATGACGATGGCAGCGAATTGCCGCCGGGAGAAGCGGGACAGCTCACCGTTAGAGGTCATAGCGTCATGAGGGGATACCTCAATGACGAAGCTTCTACTGATGAAGTGTTCAGATTCGGCTGGCTGAATACGGAAGAGAGAGGCTTCTACGAACTTCAGCCGGATGGCAAGAGATTTTTCACTCTCATCTCCTGAATAGTTCCGCTAAGTCTCCACCGGCTGAGCCCGAAGATGCGCAATGCGGTTTTCGATGGAGGGGTGGCTGTGGAACAGAAACTCCACCACTGGATGAGGCTCCCGGTCGGCCAAGTTCTGATCGGCTAATTTCTCCAGAGCCCTGGCCATCGCCGAGCTGTCTCGCCTCATTTCTACTGAAAACCGGTCCGCCTGCCTCTCATGGCGGCGACTGATGGAGTTCTGAACCGGCCCACTTACAAAGCTGTAGATTCCGAACAGAAGTGTAAGCAGCGGCAGGGTCGCCAGTTGAGTGATGTTCTCGAATCCCAATCTCTCTATCCAGGCCGCATAAGCAACAGAGACGAGGTAGAGACCAACAAAGGTGAAGAGTGTGCCGATGGCCATCATCTTCCACAGATGTTTCATCTTGAAATGACCGAGTTCATGAGCGAGGACGGCATCGATCTCATCGTGATCAAACTCTTCAAGCAGCGTATCACCCAAGATTACGCGCTTCGATCTTCCTATCCCCGTAAAGGCGGCATTGGCTTTTTTCGTTGTCTTGCTCATGTCGAATTGGAAGATACCTTCCACTTTCATTCCTGCGTCTCCACATCTCTTCCTTATCGTGGCAGCGACTGTTTCATCATCAATTGGTTTAAACTTGTAAAAAAGAGGAAAGATCAACGTAGGTGCAAGTCTTCCCAGCACTACCGAAACCAGGAACATGAAAACGCCTACATACAGCCACCAGATTTCGGGAAACGTTCTGAGAAGATAGTAGAAGACGAGGAGAAGGGGAACGCCGATGACCAGTCCGACGCCGAACGCCTTGAACTTTTCCCAGAAATAGGAACGAAGCGTATGATTGGACAGCCCGTATTTGTGCTCAAGGATGTAGCCGCCATAAAAGGAGAGAGGAAAGAACAGTATCGTCTCGACGATGCCTATGATTGCGCCAAAAGCGAGAAGGGCAAGATAAGGTGAAGATGTAACGAAAGACACCATCACTTCCGCCCAACTCGAAAATCCAAGTAGAACGATTGCCAACATAAAGAGCCATCCAGACAGAGTTCCCCCCAGATTGAGAGCTAGCTTAATATTGTTGTAACGTTTTGCCTTGTCCATGGCGTACTGGTTACTGGTTATTCGTTCGCTTCACTTCCATTTACATTTCATTACGATTGATAAACTCAATCCGAGATCCGCACCCCGCATTCCAAATTCCACAATCCGCACTCCATTCCTCTGCCTGCTAAGTAAGGTCAACCTCTGACCACTTCAGCCGTTCATCACCGGAAAGGAGCATGTCATTCAAAGCTGAAATCGCTTCCTTCTGCTTGCTCCACGTTAACAGTTCCAGCGCGGACTCTAAGCTGACCCACCGGTATTCCGCGTGTTCCGCTGACAGCACTACCTTCTCCGAATAGACTTCAACGCCGAAAACGGGCACCAGATGCATGCGATCCTTGTAGCTTTGGTAGAAGGAGCTGACATGATCCACTATGAACAGTTTTGCCGGCTCCAATCCCGTCTCTTCTATTAACTCCCGCATGACGGTTTGAACCGCCGTCTCGCCGCCTTCAATCTGACCCGCCACTCCCTGCCAGAGATGTCCGTAGATCTTCGCCTTATGCCTTTTCAACAACAGGTATTTCAAATCGCTTCCATCCTGGCGGTAGACATAACTGTCCACATGAGTCACCACAACTTCGGTCACGATTCACCTCCATATTCTTTCATAAAATCACGGCTCCAGACATCGAATGTGTCGGCCCGAATCTCCGCTCGGATTCTCTCCATGAGCGACAGATAGAATGTAACATTGTGCAGTGTTGCCATGCGGAGTCCCAGCATTTCGTTGAGATTGAACAGGTGGCGAAGATAAGCACGGCTGAAAGTGTGACAGGCATAGCAGGTACACGATTCATCCATCGGAGCGAAATCTTCCTTGAACTTCTGGTTGCGAAGATTGATGCACCCGCCCCAAGTGAAGATCTGTCCGTTCCTGGCGTTCCGCGTAGGGATTACGCAATCGAACATATCCATTCCGTTCGCCACCGCCCGCACCAGGTCGTCCGGCTTGCCGACGCCCATCAGATATCGCGCCCTGTCTCCAGGGAGCAGTCCATCTATCACGGCAAGAGTGTCGAACATGGTTTCCTTCTCCTCTCCCACAGCCAGTCCGCCTACCGCCACCCCCGACTTCGCGAGAGGAATCAGCTCGTCCGCGCTACGTTTGCGAAGGCTTTCGTCCACGCTTCCCTGAATGATGGGAAAGAAGTGGCGCGTCTCAGGATTGAAGCGTTCATCTTCGTGCAGGTATATGGCGCACTGTTTAGCCCAGCGGGATGTCCTCTCCACCGCCTTTTCCACCTCACTCACTGGAGCATCGCCGGGAGGACATTCGTCAAGTGCCATCATGATATCGCTGCCGAGAATCAATTGGATTTCCATGGCGCGCTCGGGCGTCATTTCGTGCTCGCTGCCGTCCAGTCCCGAAGTGAAGACTACTCCCTCTTGAGAGATTCTCCTCAGCTTCGCAAGAGAGAACACCTGAAAGCCGCCGCTGTCGGTCAGGATCAGCCCGTCCCACGCCATGAAATCGTGGAGTCCGCCGGCGGCTCTGATGACCTCCAGTCCCGGTCTGAGATAGAGGTGATAAGTGTTGCCGAGGATAATGGACGCACCGGCTGTCTTGAGTTCAGCGGGAGAGAGGGTTTTTACGGCGCCGTAAGTCCCGATGGGCATGAAGACAGGGGTCTCGATCTTACCGCGTCTGGTGGTCAGAATACCCGTGCGGGCGGAAGTTGACTTATCGGAAATCTCTACGGAGAAACTCATGACACAGCGGCAGGAATGGAGAGGACGATGCCTGACTGCAGGAACTCACCTGAACAGATGAGCGAAAGCCTCCTCCACAGACCGTACACCGCGAACACTAAGCTTGGCGGCGCCCTTGCCGCTCTTGGGCACACTCGACTTTGGCGCGATGACGGTCTTGAAACCTAACTGCCTCGCTTCCTGAATTCGCTTGTCGAGATGGGAGATCGACCGCAGTTCACCGGCCAGGCCTATCTCTCCGATGAGTACCCCGTCGGCCGGGAGTGGTTCATCCTTCAGGCTGGAGGCGACGGCGGCGATGACTGCCAGATCGGCGGCCGGCTCATCGATACGCATCCCTCCCACACAGTTGACAAACACGTCTTTTGTCCCCACGAGAAAGCCAAGACGCTTTTCCAATACAGCCAGCAACATCGAAAGCCGCCGGATGTCGAAGCCGGTCACATTTCGCTGCGGCGTGCCAAAGTTAGCATTGGAAACCAACGCCTGCACCTCAACCAGAATCGGACGGCTCCCTTCCATGGTCGGAAATACGGCGGATCCCGTAATACCTTCTTTCCTCTCGGAAAGAAAGAGTTGCGACGGATTCTTTACTTCCAAGAGACCCTCCGATGACATTTCGAAGACACCCACTTCGTTGGTAGGACCGAACCGGTTCTTCACCGCCCTCAAAATCCTGTAGTCGTGGCGAGAGTCGCCCTCCAGGTAGAGGACGGTATCGGCCATGTGCTCCAGCATCCGCGGACCGGCGATGATCCCCTCTTTCGTCACGTGTCCGATGACGATGGCGGCGACACCGCTGGACTTACACAGCTCCAGCACCTTCTGCCCGCATTCACGCACTTGTCCGATGGCACCCGGCAGACTTTCGCTCCCTTCAGCATAGATCGTCTGGATTGAGTCAATGACGAGGAATTTCGCCTTAAGCAGGAATAGTTGATCCCGCATCACCTCCCACCTGTTCTCCCCCGTGAGAGAGAGGTTCGCCGAGCCGATCTCCAGCCGCCTTGCACGAAGCGCGATCTGCTCCTCGCTTTCTTCCGCCGAAACATAGAGGACAGGCGCGCCGAGGGAGGCGACCGCCTGAAGCGCGAGGGTCGATTTTCCGATGCCGGGCGTTCCCCCCAGGAGGATCATGGAGCCGGAGAGGAAGCCGCCGCCCAACACTCGGTCCAACTCGGGAATGCCTGACAGCGTTCTTCCCGCTTCGTCAAAGATGATATCAGTCAGAGCGGTGAATTCCCTCGCCTCACGTGTCTGCCTTGTCCTTCCGTCCTTGGGAACGGTATACTCTTTCAGCGTTCCCCATTCGTTACAGGCGGGACACTTGCCATGCCACTTGGGGAAGTCTTCCCCACATTCGGAGCATAAGAAAACGGTTTTTGTTGAAGGTTTAGCCATAACGACAGGAATTGAAGTTGACGATGGAGTTCAGGAAAATCAAGGGAATTTCACTGAGTCTGAGAGTAAGGTTAAGGCGAAGGCTGAGGTCCCCGCCCACCCTCATTCTTCGCCAGCCTGCACCACTCTGTGAGTGGCTGGTAGGGGAGCAGGCGGGTGCTCCTCGCGATGACAGGATTAGTTTTTAGTGTGCCTCCAGAAATGTTCTGAACGGGATGGCAGATGTTGGAGCCCCGAACTCTTTTCGTGGAAAAGAGCAGGCTAGAAATCAGTCCCCAAGGACAGATAGTACTGTGGCCTTGACGAACCTCGAGGCGTGTAGTCCCACGCTGTATCCAGACGCAAAATCGTATAACCTATATTCAGCCGGATACCCGTCCCATAGCCCATAATGAAATCGTCAAACTTCTTTACGCCCGTTATAGGATCTGTTTTCGTGAACTGGAATTTGTCATCCCAGGAAGCACCGGCATCTACGAACAGTACACCTTGAATATTGCCAAAGATTATCCTAAAGGGAAAGCCCAGCGCCATGTAGTTGACGAACGGAAAGCGGAATTCAAAATTGGTGATAAAGACTTTTGAACCGTACTTCTCGATCAGGCGGGCACCCCTAACGGGAAGCACAAAAATGGAAAAATAGATATCCTTAAGATAATCCTCTCCCTCGCTGTTGAAGATATCGGAGCCATCTCTGTTGAACCTGTCTTCATCTTTAACTCCGTCAGTTTCACCGCGGCCTAATATCCAGTTTTCTGTCCCTCCGAGAAAAAACTTCTGCGGGTTGCTTCCAAAACTGTAACCACTCATGAATCGTAGTGCAAAGCTGTATAGTTGAGACAGGCGGAAGTAGCGGCGTCCGTCATAGAGGATCGTTTTGAAATCGAGTTTATTCCCAAGGACAGGCAAACTCTGTAAGAATTGAAGTTTCATGCGCCATCCGTCAGCGGGACCTGTATAGCCCCATGCGCTGTTATCAAATACCCACCCACCGTGATAGGTAAGAAGGTTAAGACTCTCATCCGCCGCGACGACGTAATCATTGTAGTTCACCAGCTGGAACTGCTTCAGATTGACGAAATTGTTCGTGACGCCAAACTCGGCGCGTTGAAACTTATTGAACGGTCGAGACATGGAGAAATCGAGATTATAGTAGCGTAGTCTGACATAGTTCCACTGGGGACCCCAGAAATTTGCCGTATGGAAAAGGGAGAATGAGAAATCTGTCCGATGCTTCAGATAATCGTACTGGATGAAGTAATCACTGTTTTCGAGGTTGACCACAAGTTCAGTACCGAGAAATATGCGGTGATCACCGAGAATATCACTGAATGCGAAAATAGTCGTACCGATGTAACCGAAAACGTTGCTGTACATAGCCTGACCGTTTACCAGATCGAGAGAAAACCGCGTCTTATAGGGGTGAATCATGTGACTTCCATCGGAATTCTTAAATTCACCTACAGCCAACGGCTTCTCAACCGTATCAGTCGTATCAACAATTCCCGTATTATGGTGGCTGTATTCAGGGGCAAAGATATATCTGGAAAAGGCGCTTTTATCATACTCAGATTCCGGAATTACCGGTTTTTCATCAACAACGGCTACAGTTTCCTCAAACTCATCATCGCCAGTCAACACAAAATTTGAGGGTGAAACTTCTCTTGTTGCCAAATCAAGAGGATTGCTGACAGAATAGATATCCCAGCCGACATCGGAATATCCTGAGAAAATCAGCTCCTGATCATCCCGCGACCAACTTAGTTGGAAGACCCCTGTCAGTACATTGCTGACTGCTCTCGATTTTCCACTGTCCATATCGAGTATATACAGGTTCCAGACGCCTAACTGGTCAGAGGTATAGGCGAGAGAATTTGACGTGTGCGACCAGACCGGGAAATCCTCCTGGTAAGGAGTATCTGTAATACGGGTAATGTCGCCCGTTGCGATCTCCAATGTATAGATATCCGTCTGCCGGTAGTCATGCTTCCACATCTTGAAGTTGTCCCCGGTTTCAAGTATGCTGCCCCGGTCGGAGACGAATGCGAGAGACTTTCCATCGGGGGACCACGAAGGTTCAGAATCGGAAAAGATATCAGCCGTCAATGCAACCAACTCCTTATCATCGAGATCATAAAGATAGATGTCACTGGCACTACCTTTGTTTCCTACAAAAGCGATACTTTTCCCGTTCGGGCTCCACGCCGCTGTGAAGATACCGTCAAAATCTAGCATCACCTTTTCCTGCTCACCTGATTCAACATTCACCATGAAGAGGGCATCACGCTCCCCGGCTTTGGCCGCCAGGACGATCTGCTTCCCGTCGGGGGACCACGAGATTCCCGGTTGAAGAAGTTTGAGCTCCTCAAAATCCGGCGTCCTGTTACCTTTGATGAGCTTCTTGATCGTCTTCCCGTCGCTTGCCGAGATCAGATATATGTCAGAATAACCGCGTTGATCGCTGATCAGGGCAATCTTGCTCCCGTCGGGAGAGATGGCCGGCGAAATATTGAAATAATTTTTCAGCTCTTCATGATCCGTTATGCGATGGGCAAAATCTTCTATCTCATCACGACCAGCCACATCCGGCCAGTACTCTCTCTTCAACCACTTCTGCCACTGCTTGGACATGTCCTTAAAATCGAGTCCAAGCGATTTCTGAAAAGCTTTGGTCACATCCTGCTGTCTCTTTGCCTGAGTAAAGATTTCTCCCACCTTTTCCCAACCGTATTTATCGACGATGAATCTCCACACAGCCTGACCACCCTTGTAGGCCATGTAGTAATTGAGTTCCCTGATGTCCGGAATTCTGTCATGGACGGCCACATCGCGCATGACCATGTCGGCTTGTGTATCCCACTTCATGGAGAGGTACTCTGCCAACCCCTCGTTCATCCAGAGCGGGATGGTGACCTGAACCCTGTTTTGCACCATGCTCTGCGCCGACCCGCCATAAATCATATCGTTGATCATCGCATGCACCAGTTCATGGTGGATAACGTGGCGAAACTGTTCATAGGAACCTTCGAAGGGGATAACAACCCTGTTCTTGAAGAGTTCTGTCACACCGCCAACTCCTTCGGGCATATACTCGTAGGTTACGTTGGTTTGCTGGAAATCGTTATGTGAATTGTAAATGATGATCGAAACGCGCTTTCTCAAGTCCCAGCTCAGATGCCGGGAAATCTGTCTGTAGGCGTCTTCCGCTGCATCAGAGGTGAACTCAGCCAACGGCAGTCCATCGCTGTAAAAGTAAATATCAAAATGCGGTGACTGAAGGAATTCCCAGTCAAAATCGCGATACTGAACTTTGTTCTTGCCGAACTGGCCATTGCCAGAATCCGGAAAAACCAACAAAACAAGTGTTAATATGTAAACTAAGCGTCTCACGATACTTCTACTACTTGACTAAAATAGTCTGGTTCCATGTAATGCTGCACCTGTCGAACCAGCGACAAAATAGTCATGAAAACGGGCGATGTCAACGACGTTATCGTATTAATATGAGGTTTTGGCCGTCGATTAGAATCTACGTTTTTGATTGCCAGTAGAAACCTCCTTAAGTAAGTTTCCCCGCTTTGAAGCTTCCCCTATTTTTCATCTCTGATATCCATCTGAGGCTCACAGTGTCCGATGATGAGTCCGTAAAGAGAAAACATCTCATCGATTTTGTCAATCATGTCGTGGATGAGCAAGGAACTCTCTTTATCGTGGGCGATCTTTTTGATTTCTGGTTTGAGTACAAGTATGTCATACCACACGCCTATTTCGATATTTTGACCACATTTCGTCAAGCAAAGTTAAGTGGCGTCGATATTTTTTTTATCCCCGGAAACCACGATTTCTGGACACGAAGCTTTTCAAGAGAAATAATCTTCTCAGAAATTCATGCCGAAGGAATCAGTTTTGAGGAAAGCGATAGGAAGTTTCTCATCATCCACGGTGATGGGCTCTTATCGTGGGATTACGGTTATCGCGCGTTCAGAAAAATCATCAGATCCCGGCTTTTCACCTGGCTCTATCGTTGGATCCATCCCGACATAGGATACGCAATCGGGCGTTGGATTTCACGTACCGGCAGACATCCTATACACACGAAAGAGTACAACGACCGAGTTATCGCAGATCTGTCGGAGTACACTGCCGATCAGTTCAAAAACGAAGTGGACTACATTATCATGGGACACTATCATCAGGTAAAGAAGATCAAGATTGACAGCGGTACACTCGTTATCCTCGGAGACTGGCTTACACATAGATCATTCGGATATTTTGATGGCAAAGAATTCTCCCTAAATTACTGGCGCTAGGCTGATGATGATGAAACATTTCGCTAACACAAACATGCGGCGTTTTGCCACACTGACACTTTTGGTAGTGGTTGTACTCAACCTCACCTCATGTTCCAGAATCAAATCTCTTCTCAAGAGAGGCAAGGAAGAAGTTTCTCCTCAAACCGTTGAGGAGCTGCGCATCGCCTACATCAAGGGTGATATTGAAGCTCTGGAGGAACTGGTTGCTATCTACGAGGATGAGAATCAAACCCTCGATATTCGCACCGCGGCCGTCAAGGCCATGGGCGAAAGCCGCCATCCGATGGCTCTCAACTCCCTATCCACTGCGGTGGAAGAGGCGGAAGCTCTCGACATCGATCTGATGCTGACAAGCATCGAAGTCTTAGGGGAATTTGAGGATGATCCGCGGGCGGCCGAGGCTCTGCTCTCTTCGATCCTCACCGTAGATCAGAAACTGAGAGATGTACAGTCAACTGTTTTCAAGAGCCTGGCTAAGGTTCAGAAGCAGGATCGCATCATCGCACTGCTCGATATCTACGAAAGAAGTCATGCTGCCTATCAGAAATCCGTTCAGATGGTGATGAATACCATGGCCAAGATGGGCAAGGACGACGTTATCCCAATCCTGGTGTTTATCGCCAACGATGACAATCTCGATCTGAAGGTGCGCAACAGGGCCATCGCTCTCCTCAGCGAACATAAGGACGATCCCAAGGTGGTGGAGCTGTTCGTTGAGATGCTGACGGAGCCTGAGACTCAAGTCCAGATTCGGGATTTCGCCTTGCGAACCATGAAGGATGTCAAGGAAGAACACTTGATCCTCGCCCTGCTCGAGACTTACAACCTCGGCAGGGATTCATACTATTCTCTCTTGACCACACTCCTCGACGCTCTCGGCAATTTCGATGATCCAAGAGTCAAGCCTACTCTGATCGAAATTGCTTTGAATCCTGATATCCAACGCACTATCCGTGCTAAAGCTATCACGAATCTCAGTAATTTCCGCGACCCCGCTGTCTTTAAAGAAATGTTGCCGCTTTTGGAAGATCGGGATAACTACAAATTCTATCCCCAGATTATTGAACTGGCTCACCGATTAGGGGTGGCTGATGAATACAAGGTGGAATTAAGACGGGCAGCTCTCGTGGCACAGGAAAAAGCGCTGGAAGAAGAACAGGCCAAGATCAACTGACCGATGCGTTTTTCAACGTTATTAATCCGGCTTTTTATTCTGGCAATGTGCCTCACTTCCGGAGTTATTGCTCAGGAAGAGACTCCACTGCCCGCACCGCCCGATACCGCCAAGCCGGTACCCGATCCTACAGCCATATTCAAAGGCCAGATCGAAGACCTTACGAAACAGTTCGATGACTTGAAAAAGAGTGTGCAGGAGAGTCAGGAGAAGCAAGAGAAGGTAGAAAAAGAACTTGAAACAATCCGCGGTGAAGTTTCCGGAGTCGCTGATCTCGCGAGGGAAGAAGCCGCCAAAGTGAGCGAAAAAATTGAAGGCAGTCTCGACGAGGTGGGCGGTGAAATAGAGAGAATCTCAGGCGATATCGATGAAGCTGAAAGCAGTATCAACCTGTTCAAAGGTCAGATAGACACCCTCAAAGACGTAGCTCAATATTATTACATTACGCAACGCAAGATTCCGGAAATCGATGAAGAAATCCTGCACGTTCTTGAACTACCCGAACTGCGTTATAAGGTTGAGCTCAAGAACGGAACCATCGTCGTAGGGGATATTATCTCAGAAAACCTCGACCTCATCGTAATGCAGACAACTGTTGGCAAGCTGGTGATCGAGAAGGATTTTATTCAAAGGTATGAAGAACGATTCTTTACAGGTCCGCGCGTTGAGTTCGCCGGCAATTACGAAACGAGGCAGTTTCCCGACCGGGAAGAGTTTATCGGCAGGGTCAAGAACATCGGTGAGAAGAGGGCCGATTTCGTTGAGGTCACGTTCTTTCTCTGGAGTTCCACGACGGAATCGGTCGGTTCAGCCACGACCCTTGTTGACGGCGTCACCACGCGCTTCAGAACGGGCGTCATCAGCGATGCTTCCATCGAGCCGGGAGGGACAGGGCGTTTTCACGTGATGGTGCCAAAAGATCCGGGGATGAAAGTTGTCTATCGGACAAACGAAATTAAGTGGCGCCACTACGAGTAGAAAAACTTAAGTAGCCAGAGTCACCATAATCGCCTTCTGGACGGGGAGGCGGTTCTCGGCCTCATCGAATACAATGGACTGAGGACCATCGATCACATCGTCCGTGACCTCATCCCCCCGATGTGCCGGGAGGCAGTGCATAAAGTATGCTTGATCTCCGGCGGACTTCATAAGGTCGCCATTCACTTGAAACGGCTGAAAGATCCTCTTTCGTTCTTCCGCCTCGGCCTCCTGTCCCATGCTGGTCCAGACATCGGTGTAAACCACATCAGCCCCATTTACAGCTTCGTGTGCGTCGTGCAGAATAGTGACTTGGCTGACGCCTTCGGCACGTGTCGCTTCGACCAAATTCTCATCCGGTTCGTATCCTTCCGGACAGGCCAGAACAATCTCCATCGGTAGTCGCTGAGCCAGAAACAGCCATGAGTGAAAGACGTTATTCCCGTCACCGACAAAGGTAATCTTCAGATCATCAAGCTGCTCGCGATGTTCCAGCACCGTGAAGATATCAGCCATCACCTGACACGGATGGTTGAAATCGGTGAGACCATTGATGACAGGAACGGTGGCATGCTCTGCCAATTCGAGGATGTGCTCATGGTCGAACACCCTCGCCATGATGAGATCGTTGTATCGCGAGAAGAGCTGAGCGAGATCCTTCACTGCTTCGCGCTTCCCCAGCCCGATGTCTGCCGGACCGAGATAGAGGGCGTGACCGCCTAACTGATACATCCCTGTCTCGAATGAGACCCGCGTCCGTGCCGATGGCTTCTGGAAGATCATGGCCAGGGTCTTGCCATCGAGATGGTGGTGCGTTGTCCCCTCCTCCATCTCACGCTTGAGTTGTGCGGTCAGTTCGAAGAGAGCATGAATCTCTTCTGTGGTCAGATCGGTTATTTGGAGAAAGTGTCTGGTCATCATTTACTTTGAGACAGAATGCATAAAGAGCAGCTCAGGAGCCCAGACATCAATGAGGATTTTCTAATGGGATCAGTAAAGAGTCTTTACCATTCGTCAAACTCAAAGAATATACCTGCTCAAATCCTGATCTTTCACAATTTCACGCAGCTTGCTGTTCACCATCTCCTTGGTGACGCTTATCTTCTCCGGCTCCTCACCTGACTTCTCAAAAAGAATGTCCTCTAGCAGCGTCGTCATGACAGTGTGAAGTCTGCGGGCACCGATGTTCTCCGTAGCGTCGTTCACTTCTGTGGCGATCTGGGCGATGGCGCTGATAGCTCCTTTGGTAAACCTCAGCTTAACCCCTTCCGTCTCAAGGAGCGCCGTATATTGCTTGATAAGAGCGTTCTCCGGATGGGTGAGAATCTTAACAAAATCTTCGGTGGAAAGAGTGTCCATCTCCACGCGAATGGGGAAGCGCCCCTGCAGCTCGGGGATCATGTCCGACGGTTTCGAGACATGGAAGGCACCGGCGGCTATGAACAGGACATGGTCCGTCCTGACGATACCGTACTTGGTGATCACATTGCTACCCTCTACGATTGGTAGGATGTCGCGTTGAACGCCCTCGCGGGAAACGTCCGGTCCAGCTGCGGCTGAATTACCGACAATTTTGTCGATCTCATCAAGGAACACGATACCGGAGTTCTCCACCCGTTCCTTCCCCACCCGGACGACTTCCTCGTGGTCAATGAGCTTGGAGGCCTCCTGTGCCATTAATATTTCTCGCGCCTCGGAAACGGTCGTCCGTCGGCGCTTGTGCTTCCGTGGAATAGCACTGCCAAAAATATCCTGAAGATTCACACCCATTTCCTCAAGCCCGACAGGACCAAAGACCTGCATCATTGGCATCGCTTCATCAGCCACATCGATCTCCACTACCCTCTCTTCGAATTTACCGTTCATAAGCTTTGAGCGCAGTTTCTCCCGGGTCCGTGCAAGCCGTTCCGCTATTTCTGGTTTTTCCTCTTTTACGGCGCCGCTACCGTTCCCAGGAAAGAGAATATCCAGCAGCCGCTCATTGGCCATCTCCTCCGCCTTGGTAGCCACCTTCTCTTCCAATTCGCTCTGAACCATATTCACAGAAATATCCATCAGATCACGGACAATCGATTCGACATCGCGACCGACGTAGCCTACCTCTGTGAATTTGGAGGCTTCCACTTTGATGAATGGCGCATTAGCGAGGTTTGCCAGCCGCCGGGCGATCTCCGTCTTGCCAACTCCCGTGGAACCGATGAGAATGATATTGTTCGGCACGATCTCTTCACGCATTTCATCAGACAATTGCTGGCGGCGCCACCGGTTTCTCATGGCGATAGCGACAGATTTCTTGGCACTCTCCTGACCAACAATATAGCGATCCAGTTCGGCAACAACCTCTTTCGGCGTCAAATCTTTCACTTAAGTTCCATTACCGTGATTTGGTGGTTTGTATAGATACAGATGTCCGCGGCGATTTTCAGCGAACGCCGCACAATCTCCTTAGGGGAAGTTACCTTGCAGCTTAAGAGGGCGCTCGCCGCCGCCTGGGCATATCCTGCACCAGATCCGACGGCAATAACTGGGCCGTCGGGCTCCACCACATTCCCGTCTCCCGACACCAGGTAGCTCTGCTTTCTATCCATCAGTGCCAGAAGAGCATCAAGATTCCTGAGATACTTGTCAGTACGCCACTCCTTGGCCAGTTCAACCACAGACCGCTGAAGCTGACCATTATATTCCTGGAGTTTCTCTTCGAATTTGCCAAAGAGTGTCAAGGCGTCGGCGGCGGCGCCCGCGAATCCACCCAAGATTTCATTCTTTGACGAATCGAATTTTCTCACCTTTACAGCTTTCTGTTTCAACGCCATGTCGCCAAAAGTGACCTGACCGTCACCCCCCAGGGCAACCGCCGTTTTCAGGCGCACTCCCAGTATGGTCGTCGATCGGAAAATCATTTTTTCCCCTTCAACAGTTTGAGAAGATCGGAATCTGTCGATAGAATCAATGTGGTCTTCTCATCAATCACCTTTTGATAGGCTTCCAACGTGCGAATGAACTCATAGAATCCAGGATCTGACTGAAACGCTTGCGCATAGATTTCTACTGCCTTAGCGTCGCCTTCGCCGCGGAGTTTCTGGGACTGCTTGTACGCCTCGGCCAGAATGATGGTTCTCTCCTTATCTGTCTCCGCTCTGATCTTCAGCGCCTCTTCATCGCCTTCGGAACGATACTGTTTTGCTTTTCGTTCCCTTTCCGCTCTCATCCGATCGAAAACAGCTTTCTCATTCTCCACTGAGAGGTCAGCTCGTTTTATACGCACATCAATGATCTCTATCCCGTACTCTAGGAGCTTCTCACGGGTGGCAACAGATACTCCCTCCATGATCTTTTCGCGACGTTTGTCCACGATTTCACTCAGATCGTGTTTACCAAGTTCAACGCGTAGCTCCGAGTAAACGATGGGATCGATCCGGCTGAGAGCACCGTTAACCGTTCGCACAGCACGGTAAAACGTGAGTGGATCATCGATTCGCCAGCGGGCGTAGTTGTCAACCTCCAATCGCTTCTTATCAAGCGTAATAACCGCCTTCGGTTCAACATCGTACTCAAGAATTCGTTTCTCGAAGCTCACCAGTTGTCTCCACGGGAGTTTGAAATACAAACCAGCTTCTTTAATAGGATCGCCTATCGGTCTTCCAAACTCGACAATGATCGCCTGCTCCGTCTCATCAATCGTGAATGCTGACACATAAAGAGAGAGTGCCACAACTATGAGAATAACTATCGGCCATACACTTTTCATTTCTTGCCTCCTTTTGTTGTTGCACCTTCAAGGTTTCCTAATGGTAGAATGTTCAACAAGTTTCCAGTCTCTTCGTCCACGATAAACTTCTCTACCTTAGGTAGAACATCCTCCATCGTCTCCAGATAGAGGCGCTTTTCCGTGACATTTTTCGCCTTCTTGTACTCCCTGAGAACGGAGAGGAATTTTTCTGCATCACCCTCAGCTCTCATGATGCGTTGTTCTCTGTAACCCTCTGCTTCCCGGATCAGCTTCTCCGCCCCGCCCCGGGCTTTGGGGATCACGTCACTCCGATAACCGAGTGCTTCATTGATTCGCTTCTCTTTTTCTTCTTTTGCACTCTGAACATCCTTGAAGGCGTGATCAACTTCCTTAGGTGGATTAACATCCTGCAACTGAACCTGCCGAATGTCGATACCTGTTTGGTAACCGTCGAGCATTTTCTGAAGCAGGAATTGGATTTCGTCCATAACCTCTGATTTCTTCTCTGTGAGAGGATCATCAATGGTGCGGCTACCAATTACTTGTCGCAGAGCTGACTCAGTGGCATCGTGAATTGTCTCCTCTACATCCCTGACGTTGAACAGATATGCAGCGGCATCCTTTATCTTGTACTGAACCTTCACTTCCACCAGCAAAATATTCTCATCGCCAGTCAGCATCTTCGCCTCCCTCAACACACGGCCAACCGAAATTTCCTTCACTTGGGTCACCTTCGGCAGGTCCACCTGCTCAATGGGAAAAGGCCATTTCAGATGCAGACCACTCTCTTCTGTCCGCACCCATTTGCCAAAACGCCGCACCACCCCTTCTTCATCCGGCTCAACGATGTAAAAAGCTGTCAGCACCATCCAGACAGCCGCAAGTACAACGAGAATAGCTAAGCCACCAATATTGAATTGAGGAATATTGATTTCTCTATCTCCTACCATCACTTTTGCCATAACAAACCTCCTCTGTTTGATTAATTACGGATTAAAGCTCCCGCCTCAATCTTGCTACGGGGATTTTCATCTGCTCCCGATACTTGGCCACCGTACGGCGGGCAATCGGGAATCCTTTTCCTTTCATAAGATCAGCCAGTTTATCGTCCGAATATGGTGCCTGTTTCTCTTCTTCCTCTATGATCTTCCTTAACTGTTTTTTTACGAGTTTTGTTGATACTTCTTCCCCACTATCCGTTGTCAAGCCTTCTGAAAAGAAGTGCTTTAATTCATAAATACCGTAGGGTGTTTCTACATACTTTCCGCGGGTCACCCTGCTTACAGTGGAAATGTCCATCCCAATGTCGTCGGCAATATCTTTGAGTATCATCGGTTTCAAGGCTGAAGGATCTCCGTTGAAGAAATCACGCTGTCTTTCGATTATCGCCTTCATCACCTTCATCATGGTCACCTGTCGCTGCTGCACAGCCTGCAAAAACCACCGTGCCGTTTCAGCTTTCTGTCTGACAAACTTCTTCACATCAGCATCTTGACCGTTGCCGCCCTCCAGCATTCTCATGTAAACAGGCGAAAGTTGCAACTCGGGGAGATTTCCGTCGTTGATATCCACAACAAGCTCGCCGTCAATTTCTTCTATCACTATATCAGGAACAATTAAATCTGCCGCCGATGTGGGTGAACCTTCACCGGGCTTCGGGTTAAGACCCGAAATAATCTCCATCGCTTCATCAAGCTCTTCTTTCGAGCATTGCAGCTCGTTTTGCAGTCTCTCAAACCGCTTGTTCGCGAAATCTTCAAAATACTCAGTCACTATGCGTAAGGCCAGGACATTGTTGTCTACATTTTCCAGCTGAATCTTCAGACATTCCATCAAATCCCGACATCCTATCCCGGGAGGATCAAGCCTCTGTACAATATGCAGAATCTGTTCTACCTGCTCCTCCGCGGCGCTTGTTCTGTCTGCAATGATGCTTATATCTGTGCCAAGATATCCTCTCTCGTCGATATTCCAGGCAATCTCCTCAGCGATCTTGCGCTCTTTCTCACTGATTTCAAGAAGGCGAATCTGATCAAGAAGTCGTTCTATGGGGTCGGGCTTGTCTACCAGCGGCATCTCGCGCCGTTCCCGACTTTTGTCATACTTTGTCCTGATACGGAAATCATCAGGGCTGTTCAGATACTCATCCCAACTGAGCTCTTCGCCATTTTCATCTTGCGATAAAGATTCCTGTTCATCCGCTTCAGCCTCAGACAATTCAAGAACAGGATTTTCTTCCAGCTCTTCGGCAATCCGACTTTCCAGGTCGAGCGTATTCAACTGCAACAGAACCGTCTGAAGAATATGCTGTGGAGTCAGCTTCTGTCGCTGTTCTAATGTCTGTTTAAGTTCAACCATCTAATTGAGTCTGAATCTTGAACCGAGATAAAGTTTCCTCGTCTCCGTATCATTTGCCAGGAATTCGGATGTGCCCGACCTCAGGATCTGCCCATCATACAACAGGTATGCACGATCCGTGATAGAGAGCGTCTCCCGCACGTTATGATCTGTAATCAGGACGCCGATATTTTTCTTTCGCAGCGATCTTATGATACCTTGGATGTCCTCCACAGCAATGGGATCAATGCCTGAAAACGGCTCGTCAAGGAGAATGAAATCCGGATCCGTCACGAGGGCCCGGCTGATCTCTGTCCGCCGCCGTTCACCCCCAGACAGATGTATCCCCCTGTTCTTTCTGACTGAAGCGATGGACAGATTATTCAACAGAAACTCCAGTTTATCTGCCTGCTCCTCACGAGACAGTTCTGTCATTTCCAGCACAAGTTTGAGGTTGTCTTCCACCGTCAGTTTCGTAAAGATTGAAGGTTCCTGTGCAAGGTAGCCGATCCCTTTTCGCGCACGCTTGTACATAGGAAGCTGGGTAATCTCTTCATCTCCGAGGTAAACGGCGCCAGAAGTGGGACGGATCATCCCGGTGATCATATAAAAAGTAGTTGTCTTTCCTGCCCCGTTCGGCCCCAGGAGTCCCACGATCTCCCCCTTATTCAGCTCAAGTTCCACGCCGCGAACCACCGTCCGCTGACCATAGTCCTTCTTCAAATCTTGCGCCCTGAGCAGCTTCCCGTTACTCTGATCGCTCATCTTCTACCTGCTGGTTACGCCCCACGGTTTGAGAATCTTCCAATGAGTGAGATCGACATTCGATTCGAATCCTACACCATAAAGCGTATCATCTATTTCTGTTGTAAGCATAACTGAATCATTGGTTGAAATCTTCTCAGCCTTGTTATCCCAAAAGAGGGAATCGGTAAAAAGCGCCACCCCGCTGTCGGATAACACAATCACATTTTCGATTGCCAAAAGATTGTCCGTCGCTTCGTAGACGAGAGCTTTTTCCGATTTGAGGTTTGACATATGCTCTTCTTCAGCAGAAAAAAAATCGGCATCGACTTTTTTATCAAGCACAACCTCCTGTACCTCGCTGTACTTTGCCAGATGGCCCGACCTGACAACAGCCCTTTTTCTGCCTTCCCTCGTCAGGATAATGGTCGGATTCCAGCTCTCCTGATCAGGAAAATCATCTTTAGTCAGGATAGGACTCGCGTCTTCCTTGACACTACAACTTATCAGTAAGGCAACAGCTATCCACCCGCAACGGATCATCACATCACACCCGACTTAAGAATATCGTGAATATGCAGGATACCGTCAGGGACACCATCAGTCTTCTTACTGTTGTAGATGAAGAGACTAGTAATAGAATGCTTTTCCATGATTTCCAGCGCGTTGATGGCGAGCGTATCCTCGGTTATCCACTTAGGTTTTCCTGTCATAATCAGAGCTTCCGCTGTCTTATCCAAGATGTCTTCATCCTTCTCAAATGCCCGGCGCAGATCGCCATCCGTAATAATGCCTTTTATCTTACCTTTATCACCGACAACAATTCCTATTCCCAGTCGCTTGTCGCTGATGGTCAGAAGAGTCGATTTGACATCCATATCAGCACCCACTATCGGCAGCTCATTGCCGGTATGCATGATCTCTTTAGCAGTAAGAAGTAACTTTTTCCCCAGTTTACCGGCGGGATGGAGGAGGGCGAAATCCTCACGCTGGAAGCCCCTTTTCTCCAACAGCGCAATTGCCAGTGCATCTCCCAGGGCGAGGGTAGCCGTGGTACTTGCCGTGGGCGCCAGATCGAGCGTGCACGCCTCTCTTTCAACACTGGTGTCGATAATCACCTCAGCACTCTTCGCAATCGTGCTCTCCAGCCGCCCTATGAAAGTGATCACCTTCACCCCGAGGCGTTCAAAGGCCGGCATCAGCTGGATAATCTCATGTGTCTCACCACTGTTCGAAACAGCGAGGATTAGGTCATCCTTCGTCACTATCCCCAAATCTCCATGAACGGCCTCACTGGGATGCATAAAATGCGCCGGTGTCCCCGTACTGGCCAGTGTGGACGCAATCTTCTGCGATATAAGCCCTGATTTTCCCATCCCTGTCACTACTACGCGTCCTTTGCAGTCGAAAATGAGTTCAACAGCAGTGTCGAAGCTGTCACCGATCTTTTCTCGAAGATTAAAGACAGCCTCAGCTTCAATCTGGAGGACTTCGCGGCCTACCTGAATATTTTTATTCTTCGCCATTATCAACTCGATTCTTTGTTAAGACTTTTTTTCGGAGTCTCTTTAATGTCGCCTCATAAATTCCCTGACTCTTTAGAATGAGTTCCACCGCTTCCCTGAAAGCACCTTCGCCACCGCTGGCGATAGTCGTCAGTCTGGCTGTCTCTTTCACAAGCGAATGGGCATTAGCTACCGCAATCGGCAACGCTACATTTTTCATCACAGAAAGATCGATGAGATCATCGCCAACAAAAGCTGCCTCATCATCTGTAAAACCGTATTTCTCCTTCACTTTTTCATAGATGATCATCTTATCCAACTCACCCTGATAACAGTCGTTCTCCAGTCCCAACTCTCTTGCGCGAGACTCTGTGGCTGGCGAGTATCTGCCAGAAACGATAATAACTTTCAGTCCCGCCACTCTGGCCATGGCGAACGCAGGACCATCAAGAATACTGAACCGTTTGAATTCTGTGTTGTCATTGCCCATATAGACTGCGCCGTCCGTCAGTACACCGTCCACATCGGTTAGAATAATCCTGACCTTCTTTATCACTTTCTCCAGTTGACTGTTCACGTCTCTTACCCCTTTGCTACAACTTTACGGATTGCATTCAATTCCCGTAGCAGCTTTGCGGTTTGTTGTAAAGGCCACTGCGTAGCGGCATCGCTCCTGGCGTTATCTACGTCATCGTGAATCTCCATAAAGAACGCATCGCATCCAGCCGCAACCGCGGCCTTTGCGAGCACAGGTACCATTTCCCGGTCGCCACCGGTCTGGCCATCGAGAGCATTCGGTCTTTGGGCACTGTGGGTTGCATCAAACACCACCGGATAGCCACTCTCCTTCAAGACTGGGATAGCACGCATATCCGCCACAAGATTGTTGTAACCGAAAGAGGCGCCCCGCTCCGTGATGAGGATATTCGTGTTGCCTGTGGCTTCAATTTTCTTAACAATATTGACCACATCTCCCGGAGCGATAAACTGACCCTTCTTGATGTTAATGCACGTACCTGTTTTCCCCGCCGCAACGAGCAGGTCTGTCTGTCGACAAAGAAAAGCGGGAATCTGAATCACATCGGCGACTTCAGCCACGGCTTGCACCTGATCCGGACTGTGTATATCTGTCAGCACCGGGACGCCGACCTCACTCTTTATATCCGCCAGAATCTTCAATCCGTTTTCAAGTCCTGGCCCGCGGTAAGATTCAATAGAGGTACGGTTCGCCTTATCGAATGATGATTTGTAGACGAAAGACAGATCCAAATCAGCGGTGATCGATTTAAGCTCCATCGCCATTTTCAAGGCGTGATCTCGTGACTCAATCACACAAGGACCAGCAATAACAGGGAGGCCATCACCTCCAAATCTTATGTTACCTACTGTAACAGTCATTTCGAATTGTGGTGTTTAACCGACGCTTTCACGAAGTTGCGGAAGAGCGGATGAGCCCGGTTGACCCGGCTTTTCAGCTCAGGATGGAATTGACTAGCCACGAACCACGGATGGTCAGGCAGTTCAATGATCTCAACGAGGTTCAGTTCCGGATTGATACCGCTGAAACAGAGACCGTGCTTCTGAAGTGTCTTGCGGTAACTGTTATTTACCTCGTACCTGTGTCTGTGGCGCTCAGATATTCGCTTTTTCCTGTAAGCCCTGTATGTCTTTGTCTTGGGTTGCAGATCACAGTTGTAGGCACCGAGACGCATGGTGGCACCCTTACGTTTCACCTTCTTCTGAGCATCCATGAGATCGATCACGGGATGAGGTGTTCTCTTGTTGAATTCCGTGCTGCTAGCCTTTTCAAGACCACAAACATTTCTTGCAAAATCGATGACAGCAGTCTGAAGACCGAGGCATATACCGAGATAAGGAACTTTTTTCTCACGAGCGTACTTCGCCGCCAGTATCTTCCCTTCCGTCCCCCTGTTGCCAAATCCCGGCAGCACAAGGATTCCGTCAACCCCACCCAGTTGCTCCTCAAGAGCATCGTCCGTCTTCAGCTCCTCTGAATTGATCCACTGAATCTTTACTCTTGCATCGTTTTCCACGCCGGCGTGTACGAAGGCTTCCAGAACACTCTTGTAGGCGTCAGGTAGCTCCGTGTACTTGCCGCAGAGAGCGATGGTCACCTCATGGCTAGGATTCTTGAAACGATTGATAAATTCCTTAAGCTCCTCAATTTTAGGGTGCGCTCCATCCATTTGTAACTGATCAGCTATAATATCGCCCACACCTTGCTGATGAAAAACCAAAGGTACTTCATAGATACTCTTAACTTCCCGCGCTTCAATCACATGACTGGACGGAACATTGCAAAAGAGAGAGATTTTCTCTTTCGCAGATTTTAGGATGTGGTGAGAGGTTCGGCAAAGTATCAAGTTGGGCTCCAGACCGATCTCCCGAAGCTTCATGACACTGTGCTGGGTCGGTTTTGTTTTCAACTCCTCACTGGCATCCACGTAAGGGAGTAAGGTCAGGAGGGCAATGAAGCAATTTTCGCGCCCCGCATCCAGTCGAATCTGGCGGATAGTCTCCAAAAAGGGCTGACTCTCGATGTCACCTACTGTCCCTCCTACTTCTGCAATCACAACATCGAAGCGCTTAGGCTTGTTAGTTTCAATAATCCTGCGCCTCAATTCATCGGTGATGTGAGGAATGACCTGGATCGTCTGCCCGAGATAGTCACCCTTGCGCTCCTTGTCGAGGACCGCCCGGTAGACCTGCCCGGCAGTGGCGTTATTTGCCTTACTCATATCCACATCAATAAAGCGCTCGTAATGACCGAGGTCAAGGTCCGTCTCCGAACCGTCATCTAGCACGAATACCTCTCCATGTTGATAGGGATTCATGGTGCCAGGATCGACATTCAAGTACGGGTCAAGTTTGAGAATAGTGACCGCGAGCCCCCGCTTCTTCAGAAGATAACCGATGGATGCCGAAGCGATCCCCTTCCCCAGACCGGACATGACACCACCTAGAACAAAAATGAATTTCGTCGGTTGTTTAGCCAATCGCCTCCTCCTGTCCTATTATTTTCAGATCTGCAGGCGTGTCGATGCTGAGGGAGTTGTAATCCGTCAGAACAACTCTGATGGGAATGCCGTTATCCAGAGCCCTCATCTGTTCCAAACTTCTTGCCGTTTCCCGCGGTGAAGCGTCCATCTGTGCCAGCCTGATAAGGATGTCCCTACGATAGGCGTAGAGACCAAGATGTTTATAACATTGCTCCCGTTCTACCCCGTCCGGCCGGCGGAAAAAATCCTCCGCAGTATCTATTGCGGAAACTCTCACCTTAACCACATCGGGATCGGTCCAGTCTTCATCAGACAATTGTGTGCTGGCAACTGTGCCCATCCGTGGAGGAGTATCAGCCGTGAAAGGTGCCAGCAACTCATCAATCACACGGGGATCAATGAACGGTTCATCACCCTGAATATTGACATACACGTCTGCATTCCCGGACTGAGCTACTTCGGCCACGCGTTCCGATCCGTTGCTGTGATCAGAAGAAGTCATGGTGACAGGGATCGCGAGAGTCTCCATTACCTCCCGCACCCGGTTATCATCTGTGGCCACGGTAACGGATTCGAGACGAGACGATTTTATCGATTGTGCATAGACGCGGGCGACCATGGGTGTTCCATCAATTGGAATAAGAACTTTGCCGGGGAACCGGGTAGAATCAAAACGGGCGGGAATAACTCCCTCGATTTTCATGATGATCTGTTGATTACCTTCGGAACAACGAAAAACCCGCCGTCCGTTTCGGGAGCGTTTTTCAGCACCTCCTGCATACCGAGAGAAGTTCCCTTATTATCTTTTCGTATCACGTTGGTAAGATCCAGAACGTGGCTCAGAGGCTCCACATCTTCTGTATTCAGTTCATTCAACTGTTCAACGTAGCCAAGAATATCATTCATCTGATTGGTAAACCGTTCTACTTCAGCCTCATTGAGGCTCAGTTTGGCAAGAGCGGCAATTTTCAACACTTCTTCCCGGCTGACTTTCTCTTTTTCAGACATGGTTTTGACTTATTGTTACAATTATCGTGCCAGACCAAATTTAGGCGTACCCGTTTCGCCAATCAAGGAAAAGGCGGCGGAAAGCTGGAGTAAGGAAAAAATGTTAGACGTTGAACATTAGACGAAAACCTAAACGCGTCGCACACCCGGAACTGTCACCGAATAATTTCACTCATACCTCAGCGACTCAATCGGATCGAGCTTTGCGGCGCGGTAGGCAGGATAACTGCCGAACCCTATGCCAATCAATGAGCATACAAAGAGGCTGTAAAAAGCCCAATCTAACGGTATCAGGGCGGGAATATTGAAGATCAGGGCTACAACATTCCCACCCAGAATTCCGACGATTATACCTACGATACCGCCGAATTCACTCAAGAAGACTGCCTCCATCAGAAACTGAGCCAGAATGTTCCTCGGCGTCGCTCCCACCGCCTTCCGGATACCGATCTCCTTGATCCTTTCCGTCACTGAGACCAGCATGATATTCATGATACCGATGCCTGCCACCACAAGAGCGATGATACTAATCACAAAAGCAAACAGTTTAACGCCGCCGGTGAATTGACCGAATGTTTCAATCAAGGTATCATTCGACCAGACTTCGAAGTCATTTTCCGCCTCCGGAGCTAACTGTCTGACAGTCCGCATAATTCCCACCACTTCGTCCATCGTCTCATCGTACAATTCAGCTGATGGTGCCTCCACAGTGATGTAAAGCGATGTCCACCTGTTGCCGTATTTATCCAGAAATGTCGAGACGGGGATATAGATATTGTTATCTTTACTCTCGCCGAATATTTGGCCTTGCCGCTCGGTCACACCAATGACCTGATATTTCACGCCATCTGACTCGACTGTTTTACCGAGGGGATTTTCGAACGGGAAAAGTAAGTCGACAACATCCATACCCAATACACAGACTCTGCGGGAAAAGCGGACATCATCAGCAATAATACCCCGCCCGTCGCCTATAAATGTGTTATGGTTCTTGACAGTCCATTCATCCGCTGCATAGATAACAACATTAGTTTTTGTCTCTCTCTCCCCGTATTTTATTTTCGATCCCCAATGATCATCGCCTACAGACACGGTGAGAGGTATCTGAGCGCGCCTTTTCAGTTCTTCAAATTGTGCTAAGGTAATGTTGGGTCTGTTACGGTATTTTCGTCGTCCATGCCCGCCAATCTGAATTGCGGGCGTCTTCTGAATCGCAAAGGTGTTGCTGCCGAATATGTTCAAACCACTCTCTATGGACGACTCCAGCGTACGGATGGCTGTCATGACGCCGATAACGGAAAAGACACCGATAACAATTCCCATGAGTGTCAGGACAGAACGAAGCTTGTTGGCGCGAATGGCCTGCAACGCCATCCGCAGGCTCTCTCTCAGTTCGTGCTTGAAAAGGCGAAGTTTTCTCCTGCGAAATTTCACAACTTCATAATCCTACTCATAGCGCAAAGCGTCAATCGGATGAAGCCGGGCTGCGCGGTATGATGGCGCCAATCCTGACAGAATTCCAACCAGTAAAGAGAGCAAAAATGCCGCTACAGCCAGCCAGACCGGCATGGTCGAGGGGAAAAACCTGTCAATCACCAGACTGCCTAACCACGATAGTATTAAACCGATCAATCCTGCTAATCCACAAATGATAATAGCTTCCAGCAAGAACTGACCCATTATCGTCTTAGGAGTGGCTCCCAAAGCCTTTCGGACTCCGATCTCTTTCGTTCTCTCTTTCACCGAGACAAACATGATGTTCATGATGCCGATCCCGCCAACTACCAGTGAGAGGATCGTGATGAAAACACCCGTACCACCAATTGCGAGTTTGATGGTATTATACTGAGTCCGGAAAGCTTCCTGTTCATTAATGGCAAAATCATTTCTTTCTCTCGGTCCCAATCCCCGTATTCTTCTCATGACGGAAATTAACTCATCCTTAGCTTCTTTGATGGATTCGGCGGGGACTTTTACCATGATCTGGGACCAACCTCGCCGGGCAAACATCTTCTGGAACGTGCCGAGTGGAATAATAGCGCGATTATCAAGGCTAAAGAGGCCGAGAAACTTACCCTGCTTTTCCGTCACACCGATGACTCTGAACTGGTGAGGTCCAAACTTCACCTTCTTTCCGATTGGATCTTCGTTCTCGAAAAGCTCTTCCGCTACGTCATAGCCGATGACGCACACGGGCGCTCCGGAACGGCTCTCGCCGGCTGAAAAAAATCTGCCTGTCTCTATATTTGCCGTAGAGACCTGAAGGTATTCATCAGTAGTTCCGTTGGTCTGAACATCCATAACACTCTTATCTTTATATACTACGGTAGTGGTTCGCGCAATCATCGGCGCTGCAGCCAAGGTGTAATCGGAAAGAGCCTTTATCTTATCCACGTACTCCGGTTTCAGATTACGCCGGTTTTTCACTTCCCACCAATCCTCATCGCCGAACCACTCATGTTTAGTAACAAAAAGTACGTCTCGCGACATAAAGGAAATACTTTTCTCAAATGATCTGTCGAGACCGGATATGAGTGTACCCATGAGGGTCACTGCCAGGATACCGATAATGATACCGAGCGTTGTCAGCATGGCGCGGAGACGGTTAGCAAAGATGGCGGCGGTCGCTATACGCAGGTTTTCAATGAAAAGGGTGAACATAGATTAGTCCGTCAACTCATTTCATCGTCTGATATCAGTCCATCGAGAATCTTAATCACACGGCTTGCATGTTCCGCAATGTACAGTTCATGCGTCACAAGGATAATGGTATTCCCCGCTTCCTGGAGCGTCACCATGATTCTCATAATCTCCTTACCTGTTTTCGAATCGAGATTTCCCGTCGGTTCATCGGCGAGAATGATAGATGGATCAGTAATGAGGGCTCTGGCAATGGCGACACGCTGGCATTGTCCACCGGAAAGTTCATTCGGTCTGTGATCCATTCGATCACCCAGACCCACTTTATGCAAGGCATCTTCAGCTCTTTCACGACGCTCATCAACAGACACGCCGGCATAAATAAGAGGCAGCTCCACATTCCTGAGAGCAGTAGATCGCGGGAGGAGGTTGAAAGTCTGAAATACAAAACCGATCTTCCGGTTGCGGATGGATGCGAGCTGATTTTCATCCATTTCATGAACCATTTCTCCCTCAAGCCGATAGGTTCCTTCCGTCGGTGTATCGAGGCAACCGATGATATTCATCAGGGTGGACTTTCCTGAACCAGAGGGGCCCATAATGGAAACGTACTCACCAGCAGTTATCTCGGCATCGATGCTGCGCAGAGCATGGACCTTCTGATCCTCACCGATCTCGTACACCTTTGTCACCTCCTTCAGACTGATGAGTGGCTCAACGGTCACGAGAAAGAAACCTCCCGAGTCAGTGATTTATCGGCGAAGTATAATGAGGCGACAAGAACAGCCAGCACGATGAAACCGGGCAAACCGGTTACACCGACAGTCAGGTCACTGCCACCACTGACGACCAGGATTGCCAGTCCGGCTGTAGCATTTAATGTCCCGTGCATAACGGCGGCCGCTATGACCGATTTCGACTTTAGCCTCACATATGAGATCAACGGCGCCATAAGCATACACCATAATGTCATCATGAACAGACCCAAAACTGGATGCTCAGGATAATTATGTCCGGCGAGGATCAGCGGCGCGTGCCAGACGCCCCAAATGAATCCGATGACGAGGGATGACTTCCAGAAACCCATCACTCCCAGTTCCCTCTGTAGAAAGCCCCTCCATCCAAGCTCTTCACCAAAGGCAGGAATGGCATTGATAGTGAAGCCGACAAAAAGGCCCTGCATCAGCCCCAACCAGAAGGGATGAATAGGCATAGATGCCTGTTGCTCTCTAATCGCCTCCATCTGTTCGGGTGACATATTGTATGCAAATCTCTCGTACATACCTTCCATGCCGGGCGAGAATTCCACACCCGGGATAAGAAAGCTTACTCCAAGCGTTACAATGGCGATAACCGGTGGCAACAGCCAAGCGACAAAAAACCACCGATTTAACCTGAAGCTGATCCCCAGAGGACCTCTCATCGCTTCTTTTGCCACGACTTTGTAAATGATAATAGCTATCATCATCGGCACAAACATGTATCCGACTGCAAGAACGAGTCCCGCTGTGGACTGAAGTGAACCACCAAAAAGAAAGAAGAGACCGGCCACGATCCAGTTAACCAGGAAAGTCAGAATAATAAACTGAAAAGCTTTTTTAGAGATTAACACTAGCTATAAAAATAATTCACAGAAAAAGGAAGCTATTTTTGTTCTGCTCCTTCTTCTTTGCCCTTTCCTCGCTCCTTTTTCACAATCGGGCTATTTTGTTGAAGCTCCCTAGAGATTGCCTTGTAACTTCCTGTCACAATCTGTTCATCTTCCTTGAGACCGAACAGCACCTCGTAGTGAGTCTCACTGGAAAGTCCAACTTTCACCTTCCGTTGCTCAGCAAACTTCGACCCTTTCGGTTTGTCCACACCCTCTTCCCCGGATGAAACCACCGCGGTGTCGCTCATGACGAAGACAACTTCCACCATTTTTTGTCTTTTTTCTTTACCAGCGCTTTCTGGATTCCACTCACCTTCCTGTTCATCACCGTGCCGGTCATCTCCAGCGGCGAACGATACCGGTTTCTCCGATCTTACGGTCAAAGCCTGAATCGGAATGGCCAATACATCATCCTTAACATCAGTAATAACATTGACTGTAGCCGACATGCCCTGGCGTATTGAAGTTAGCACCTCGAGCATGGTGACTTTCACATTAAAATTGGTCACCTGTTCCTGAGTGCCCAAGCCGGCAGTCTGGGCAACGTGAGCAATTTCCTTCACAATCCCATACAGTACGGTATCCTGGAATGCATCGATCTCAATCTCGGTAGAATCACCGACAGAGACATCGACTACATCATTCTCATTCACTTCTACCACCACTTCCATCTTGGTCAAGTCGGCAATAGTCATCAGGACGTCAGCCTGAAACATGGAACCGAGCGCCATCTCTCCCGCTTCCTTGCGTACTTCGGTAACGATACCGGTACTGGGCGCAAGCAGAGAAGTCTTGGAAAGATCGTCCAACGACGATTTCAACGCTGCCCTCGAAAGTTCAACATCGCTTTCCGCCAGCTGAAACTGCGCTGTAGACGCTTCCAACTGTTGATTGGAAATCAACTGCTGCGAAAACAGTTTCTCATCTCTCTCTTTTGTGGCTGTCGCTTTCACCAGAGTAGCCTGAGCAGATTTAAGACGTGACTGAGTCTGTTCCGCCGCAGCCTCATAACGAGTTCTATCGAGAGAAATTAGATGCTGACCAATCAGCACAGAATCCCCTTCCTCCACCATAATCTCCATGATCAGCGCACTGATATTGGCGCTGATGTCCACCTGTCTTTCGGGCTGAATAGTTCCTGACGCAGTTACCTTGTGTACAATTTTCTGACGTTTTACCGATTCTGTCTGTACCTCGATGGGTTCCACTCCTGAACGTGCTATCTTAAATCCGACAACAGCCAGAATTACGACAGCAACAACGACAGCAATAATAATGTTGCGCCGCTTTTTGTTCTTCTTCTTTGCCATAATCTTTTCTTTTCTCCCGTTACATTTTGCTCATCATTGCATCAAGTTGAGCACGAAGAATTCTTCGGTCATAGGTAGTCCTTACAAGGGAACCATTTGCCCTTGCGACGGAAAGTTGCGCATCCAACACTTCCAAGATTGTGGCGGCGCCGAGATTATACCGCTCTTGTGCAAGACGCAGATCTTCCTCCGCCGACACCTTCGACTCGCGGTAGATGGGAATTGTCTCTTGAACATTCTCCAATTGTTCCACCACCGAATCGAACTGCACTCTCAGATTCTTCAGCAAGGCGTCATACTCCTCCTGTTGAATTTTATGTGCCACTTTTGCTTTTTCTACCTGACTCGACCGGGTAAGACCCGTGAAAAGCGGATACGAAATGGTGAGGCGCAACTGCTGGCGCCAGTTTTTATCAACATCGCTGTAGAGTTCTTCAAAAACATCTGAAGAACCGTCGAAGCCGAAAGAGGCAGAGAGGGTCGGGAGATAGCTTGCACGGGAAATCTTGAGGCTCAGGATGGCGCCGGCAATCTGAGTTCTCTTGGTTATGAGAGAAGGATGGTTCGCTTTTACTCCCTCCCAGAAATCGCTGTAATCCTCAATCGAGGTAGCCTCTTCGGGCTCATCAATTACCGAAAAGTCAGTATCAATATCCATCCCCATTAGAGTGGCAAGCTGGTTAAAAGAGTTCTTCACCGCCGCCTGCTGATTGAGGTACTGAACCCGCATGTCGCCCAGGAAGACCTTCTGTTTGAGCAGATCAGACTTTGCCACCTGTTCCACATCATACTGCCGCTGAACCCGTTCTACCTGTTGTTCGGCCACCTCCACCTGCTGGCGGACGACTTCAAGCAACTGAGCATCTTTGAGATACTGGTAAAACGCCTGCTTCACATTCCAGACAGTATTCACTCGGGTTCCTAGTTCCGATTCTACACTGAACCGGTAACTGTTACTTCCAGCCGCTATTTGATTCCACCACCTCCCACCATCGTAAATGTTCTGATTTAGAGATAATCCTGCCGAATGGTACTCGCTCTCCGGAATGGGGAATCCGAACTGAGGGTTGAAATATGACCCTTGCTGAAAAGAGCCGGCACTGTAACTCAATGTCGGCAAGATGGCCGAAAGAGACCCTCTCTTCTCCGTCGCCGCCGACATCACCATCAGTCCAGCCACCTTTACATCGGGATTGTTGTCCAGCGCCAGGCGGATACAGTCGTCAAGTGTGTACACGGTCTGGGCAGATATGATTGAAAATGGGAAAAAACCAAGGAGCACTAGTAGGATCGCGGCTTTGAATTTAGACAAGGCTTTTGAACAGAACAGTCGATTCATCAGCAACTCGGTTGAACAGTAAAATTGGAAAACTCCCACTTCATCTTCCACTCCAATCCCCTATTAGACAATATAAAATCAGTAAAGTTGTCGACACCGTGAAAAGTTTTGTACTCAGTAACTCGTGCTATGTTCCCGTCATGCGCGTCAGAGCAGAGGTGAATATACATGATAGTTTCAGATAGATGCTATGCTTTAGGGGCTTTGTTTATTGTACTCGAATCACTATCAGAAGTTAAATCATTAATGATCTCATCTTTGATCTTGAGAAAGTAGTCGTAAGCCGCTTCGTAACTATTCTCAATCTCGCCGTCCAGAATGGCGTTCTCGATTGCCGTTTTGATCTTGCCGACGAGAGGACCGGGAGAAATATGACACTCCTTCATGATAGTATCACCCCTCACGGGAGATTGAAACGCCAGAAAGGCATCTCTTTCCTCAACATCCTGCATCATTTTTTCAACGCGGTCAAAATTGCCGAGGTACTTCTTAACCAGGCGGGGGTTCTTTGACGTAATGTCAGCTCGGCAAAGTGTAAGCAGATCGTCCACCTCCTCACCCGCCGCCACCATGACCCGCCTGACGGCACTGTCCGTGACGCCTTCCTTCGCCAGAGAGATAGGTCTGAGGTGAATGGTCGTCAGCTTCTTCAGGTACTCCCTTGTGGCATTGGACAGCTTCATGCGCGCGGCCACGCGATCAATCATCTTCGCTCCCACTGCATCGTGACCATGGAACGTCCACCCCTTCTTCCGATGAAGCCTGCGGGTACGGGGTTTGCCGATATCGTGAACCAGCGCAGCGAATCGAAGATCAGGGTTATCCGTTTCCGGGGCAATATTATCCACTACCTGAAGCGTATGGTAGAAGATGTCCTTGTGATGCCACTCGGCCGGTTGTTCCATCCCTGACATCTCGGCAACCTCGGGGAAGATAATCTCCATGAGGCCCACATGCTGAAGCATATCCAACCCGACGGACGGTTGCTCAGCTAACAGTATTTTGTAGAACTCCGCCGTGATTCGCTCCCATGAAACAATCTCGATCCGCTTCACTTGCCTGGATATACTCTCCATCAC
>JASLRT010000092.1 GCA_030743815.1 Candidatus Neomarinimicrobiota bacterium
CCATGTATCCTCAAAGAGGTCAGCAACAAAATCAAATGTTTGTTCTCCAATTAGAATGGAACTGACAAACAGCATATGCCCCCACATGAATAGAGCAAGAAAAACTCCTGTTAGGCCGCTAATCCATTCATCTTTCAACGCCTTTTTTGCACGATCATAGGGATCACTATCCGGCCCGTGTTGTGAGGCACTACCCGAACGTTGACTTAAGTTCACACCCACTACTATTAACCTTTCTGTTTAGGCGGAATATATATTGCTAAAACCCAATCCATTTCCTGTATAAATCTTATTTAAGCATGATGTTCAGGTATTTTCTGATAATTGAATTACAAGGGGGAACGGTAGATTATCACAATTCTGGTGGGTAGTTTGATTTCCCCCTAAGCTCGGGACGAGCTGGCTAGAGGTTCCCAAGGTGGAAACAAGGGTATAATCAGAGCATTTAACTCCTCTCCCCCTTTCGAAACGTGGAGCTATCCTTTCAAACGAAAGTTGACTGGAATTGAAATCCAGACACCAACAGCTCGATCGCGTTGCTTTGCAGGCTTGAACCCCGTCTTTTTGATGGCCTCCATTGCCGCTTCATCCAGACCAGTATTGGGGATACCTTTCAGTACAAGTGTGTCAGTCACTTTTCCTTTTTTGCTCACAAAGGCTTGTATTACTACTGTCCCCTCGATCCCCGCCTCCTGAGCTATTTCAGGATAGATAATGTTGCGCTGAATAGCTCCGTATCCGCCAACTGGTACTGGTGGATCATCATAAGGAATGAAACGTACCCGTGGCCCTTCTTCGGGCGGTGGCGGAGGTGACTCCCACTCAACAAAATCGTCCAGTTCCGTCTCTTCGATGGTAACGTCATCCGCCAGATCCTCGTTCTCTGACTCAACAGGCACTGCCGGACGGGAAGGCGGTGGGGGTAGTTCAAACTGTTGCGTTTGAGGAATATCAAACTGCTCAATATCCACATGTACTTCCTTCTCAAGCGTACTTTTCGCCTCAAACTTAGGAAAAGCCACCAAAAGCGTTATAAGCAGCACAACACTCACAAGAAGTGTAGCACGGACTGTGATTGGGTATCGCAGTTTGAGGGATACGCTGGGATTTTTCCTGATAATCATCCTATCCAGGGGCGGACCGCGCTGAGTAGTTGACTTTCAACGCGTCCGCTTCTCGAAGTTCATTGTGCATACTACTGATCAATTCCATGAGTGCGTTCTTGTCTGACTTAAGAGAAACTGTAATTTGAGGGTTGGCCACGCGTTTTTCATACATTACGTGCTTCACATTATCCAGCGGGATAATTTTGTCATCGATGGAAATTAAACCGTCCTTTGATACAAAAACATAAGACACATGACGTTTAGTTTCTAGTCGTTCTATCTTCCTCGCTTGTGGCAAGAATACGTTTAATCCTTCGTACTCCCTCAGGACTGTAGTCACCATAAAGAAAATCAGCAGCATAAAGATGATGTCGGGCATGGAGGCTGTCGGGATTTCTCCGGAAACCTTTGTTTTGGCCTGGAACTTCATCGGTCTGGATCCGCTATGGATATGCGCGTGGCGTTGGCCTGCTTGAGCTGATCAAGAACATCTACATATACCTGATATTTCGCCCGGGGGTGAGCTTTCACCGAGATAATGAGTTTATCGTTGGCCGTGATTTTCTCCTGAACAACCCTTTTGATATCCCGAACCTGAACTGGCTGCTTATCCAAAAGAACATTGCCTTGGGCATTGATCAAGAGGTTTGAAATGTTTTTCTTGGGAATCTCTATTTCATCGCCCTTAGGGGGCAGAACAAGCCCCAGACCTTTATCCATATCGATAGTGGTAGTAACCAGAAAAAAGATTAAGAGCAAGAATGCGATATCAGCCATGGAGGCTGTTGGGATTTCACCTGCTTTCACTCTTTTCTTCATAAACTAGGTCTGTCTTTTTACTTCTTGCCGCTCTTCAGCTTTCCAGACTGTTCCATTTCCACCAGCTCATCAATGAGAAGTACCGAGTTTTCCTGCATATCGATGATCAGCTTATCAATCCTGGATATAAGAAAATTCTGAAATGTCTGAATAATAATTGCCACAATCAGTCCAAAGAGCGTCGTCAGAAGGGCAATAGAAATACCCCCTGCCACAACGGAAGGTGAAATGTCGTTTGCTGCTTTAATATCATCGAAGGCCCGAATCATTCCAGCTACCGTTCCTGTAAAGCCAAGCATGGGGGCCAGCGTAACAACCGTACTCAGCCATACCATGTTTTTCTCCAGAAACGCCATTTCGATGGTGCCGGCATTCTCGATCCCTTTCTCCACCACCTCAATTCCTCTATGAACCCGTGTCAACCCGGCGTGAAAGACCTCAGCCACAGGACCTCTTGTGTTGCTACAGACTCCAACTGCCGCATCATATCCTTCATCGTGAAGAGCGCTTTGTACCTTTGCCATGAATTTTCGCGTATCCACCGACGCGCGGAACAGTGTGTAAAGTCTTTCTAATCCAAATCCCAGACCAAATATCAAGAGGGCGAGAATCGGCCACATGAAAGGACCACCATCCAAAAAATACTGTACCATCTTACGTGTCTCCTTCTTATTTAATGCCCGTTAAAATAACGATTCCACTAAGGAAAGTCAACATGGCGCTACACTGTTAGCATAAGCCCAATAAGATAGCCAATTATTGTCTAGCTAAAAAGGCTTTTGCCTCATCAAAATGCGATCTGGCCTCTATTACCTGAACATCACCCATAACCAGCAGGTGATAGTAAGCCTGCTTGCCCCAGAGCGCGCCAGCAATCTCAGCTTTCATAACTGTCTTAAGATATTCAGTGTCTTTCTCCAGCTCCGCTTCATCAAATTCCACATCTTCACTCGAGATAAACGATTTGAAATCAGCCATCACCCGATCCGTAACTTTGAACGACCCGGCGAACTCTTGAACAGATGACCAATCATCTTTACTTTGGGCCGCATAGTCAGTCCCCCAGTTGAAAGTAAAGCGCTCGGGATGACCCACGATCTTTGACGTGGTCCCCGTCAAACTTGCAAACGGAACATAAACGTCCGGAGTAATGCCCCCTCCCCCAAAGACTGTTCGGCCGGCCTTCGTCCTATAGCTGGGCTTGTCTACCCTAAGGGAATCAAGCGACTTTTCTCTACCCTCTCGCGCAAGCTCACGGTAGTATTCATGTGTTCCGTTATCATACGGTTTCTGGATAAGTCTTCCCGTTGGCGTGTAGTAGCGCGCAATTGTTACACGCAGGGCTGATCCGTCCTTCAGTGGCCACTGCCTCTGAACCAGCCCTTTACCAAAACTCGTCTCACCTACAATTAGTCCTCTGTCAAGATCCTGAACTGCTCCGGCCACAATCTCGCTGGCACTGGCTGACCATCGATTAATGAGCACAATAAGAGAGAAGTCTCCATAACCGATGTCGGGATTGGCGAAATACACCTCGGTGGCATCCCGCTGACGGCCAGCCGTATAAACAAGAGTATCACGGTCGGCAATGAAGTAGTCGGCCACAGCGACCGCCTGTTCAAGATAGCCGCCACTGTTAGTTCTTAGATCGAAAATCAGCTGTGTCATTCCCTGAGCAATGAGAGTCCTGATCGCCCCGTGAACCTCGTCAGAAGTGTTGGTCGCAAACCTGCTGAGCCTTATATAGCCTGTCTCCTCATCCAGCATAAAAGTAGCGATAACACTGTGGATGGGAATCTTATCGCGAATGATCTCTACATCAAATGTTTCATCCAAGCCCGCACGGCTGATAGTTACGGTTACGGCTGAACCTTTCGGTCCTCGCAATTTATCAAACACCTCTTCACGCGTAATCTCAAACGCATCATTACCATTTATTCTTACAATCTGATCGCCTGGCTGAAGACCCACTCTGTCCGATGGGGATCCTGCTACAGGTGCTATAACTGTAATGTATCCGTTCAATATGTCGAACTCAATGCCTATCCCTTCGAACTGACCATGGAACTGTTCCGTGATATTCTCCAGCCGCTCCCGTGGAATATATGCTGAGTGGGGATCCAGTCTGTCCAACATCCCGTGGAAGGCGCCATCGAGAGCTCCGTCCCAATCAACAGGCTCAACATAATTGTCATTAACAATAGTTATGATTTGGTTGAGCACCTGGATCTTGTCATAAATATTAACCGCCCGGGAGTAAATAGCCGGAACGACAGGGGCCACAGCAACAACAATAATTGCGCTGGTGAGAACAACAAGAGCCGTTCTTTTCTTTCTTTTCAGCATCTTTGGATCAGTTCACCGATTTCTGTTTTCAGCCAGAAGGTCTACACTTAGTGACCAAATGAGATGGGTACTGCTATAAACCTAAGTAAATCATTGCCCGGACAGCCATGGAATTAAGCGCGGTTTCTGGAGAGTCCAAGATCGGCTTCCTGTCTTCAGTCCGCCATCCACCTTCATTTATTGTCCCAGCATTAAAGCCGGCGGTCATTCGCAACCCCATACGGTCAAGTAGTTGCAGCTTCACAGCAATGTACGGTTGAACATTAAGGAATGTGCCCGACAGTGATGTCATGGTGCTGTTGATGGCAAGGTTCGGAAACTGGTTCTTCTGCACATAGTCGAGATCCAAAGTGTCTATAACACCATCACTATTGGCATCTTCAATAAGTGTATATCCATTCTGCCCTATTTGAAAAACGGGGCTGAACTGATTCTTCCACGAAGGGCTGCCGGCTGATTGGGAAACGTTAAGATTCAGGCGACCTACGCCAAAAAGCGATCCTATGGATATCTCTAAACCTCGAAAAAGCGGGAACAGGTATTCAATGGTTGCACCACTAAACCACAAGGAAATCTTTGCTTGGAGGTCGGGTGGTTTCTGAAAAATCTCTTTCTTTTCACCGGTATCATATGTGCCATTTCCGTCTGAATCAAGAAACAAGGTGATGTCAGGTTTTTCAGCAATAGAGGACGTACCAACACCGGCATATCCACCGATGCGAATCCGTTCAGTTATATTTGAAAAGCCTTCCCCACCATTAATCATGAAAGGGTTGGCAAATTTTGTCAAGTCAAACCCAAAACCAGTTGTATCATCAACAGAATCCAACATTTCAAAGCTTTCCAATTGACCTATATTCTGGAACAGAAACATCTGACTGAAGCCGACCCCACCGCCGTAGAATGATTCAGGCGGATAGATGTCTTCCTGAGCCGTCAGAACGACTGGCACAACCAGAACAAACAAATATAGAACAACCTTCCTTATCGCAACTATAGCCATCCCTACCTCCGGATTAATTGGCAACCGCCAATTTAATTCCTGCCTCTTCACACTGCCAAGAATTATCCCTTATCAAAACCGTAACAGTTTTTACTGCCCGGACAGCTCTTTCCTTTAGTTCATCAACAACTATTTTTCTTGGTTTTCCAAAGACCTCCAAATATATTCATCTGAGTTCGGGAGAGAGGTAAGGGACTCCACTATCATAAGTTTTGTTCAACAAAGGGGTTGAGTTGAGTCTCTCCTCTGTTCGTTTTGAGCAATTGATGACTGACAGAATCAGCAATCTCATGTCAACTGTCCGTGCTGTTGCGTCGCTTCTATGCGTCATATCCTTTCTCCCGGCAAGCGACGCCGGGGTTGTCATAACGCTAAGCGCTACCTACGACTTCGACGGCGACGGGTTCAGTGAATTCCTCAGCCTTGAAAGGGGGGATTCTTCAGACCGCTTCGCATCTTCAGCTGCTTACTACGAAATCGATGAGATGGGGTCACATATTGAGCTTTGGCGCTTCACTTCAGTCTCTCGCATCATGGATGCTGATGTCTCTGACTTGGACGGAGACGGAAATCCTGAAATTATCGTTACCACCAGAGCAGGAGTGCTCGGGGCAAAAAAGGGGGGGAGCGCATGGCTTCACATTTTCAGATGGAGCAGTGTCGACTTTTCTCCAAACCCAAAGGTCGCTTGGAGCGGTAGCGAAAATATGGACATTCATCGTCCTTCGAATATCTCCGTTATCGATCTTAATAATGACGGCAGAGATGAGGTTGCGGTGGCGTTAAACAGCCCAGAACGGAGAATCATCCTTCTATCGCTGGACAGTGTCGGGGGAACAAGCAAATTCGCAGCCCCCAAACTGCTTACTTCAGGGACCCTTTCATCAGGATTCGGTCAGATTTATGTCTCAACAGTAGATCACAACGGTGACGGATTCTCCGATCTTATGGCTATCAGCCAAGAGTCTTCTTCAATGAAGGTTCAAATCTTTGAGAATGAGGGCGGTGATCTGGCAGAAGGGCCGTCATTTGAGGAAGACCTTGGAGCGACGACTGTTAGCCAACCCGGCCTGTTTGGCGGCGGTATTACGGCCCTAGATATTGATCAGGACAGCAGTGAAGAAGTTCTTCTTCCTTTACGCTCGGGAGAGACTCTAACATTAGCCGTGCGTGAAGGGGAGCTGGCCATTAGCACCATAGAACCGGAGACAGCTGCCCTCTTCAGGTTTGACGAATCAGAGCTTTCTCCTGAAGCTATCAACGATATCTTGCTTGAGAGGGCCGAGCGGGGTGTCCACGGAATGAAGATTAAAGAACTGAGACTCGAGGCAAAAGATACTTCTTCCGGTACAACACCGGAGGAAGTTTCCCCTACCTCACCGGGGGAAAAAGTGCAGAAGGTTCAACTGACTTCTGTTGATGCGGCAGACACTCAGGCGGGAAATCAACAGGAAGCAGCTGATGAAGCACCCTCAGATGAGTTCGTTTCTCCGGGTCAGCGTATGCAACAGGTACAACTAACGGCTATGAAAACAGTCCCGGGATCGACCACGGAAGAAGGCGGTGCTTCATCAGAATCTGCATCCGCTGAACCGGATAGAGAGTCTCCGCTCGTTGAGGAGGAGATCATTAACGAAACAGCAACAGGGCCGGCAAGAGTTAAAAAAGTGGCGCTAACATCTGTGGATAAGACGGAGGTCAGTGGCGAAGAGGTCGTTGCGGCTGAAACAGAAGCGGTGGAAACTGTTCCAGAAGATGTGAACGAGGAGACAGCAGGTATTCGCTCCCGCGGTCGCGTGAAGAAACTGGAGCTGACTTCTGTTGCCCCATCAGATGTGGCTGAGACAACAGTGATCGATGTACCTCCCGGCGTTACAATATCAGATACGTTGTTTGTCGGTCAACTATTTACTCACTCTCTCGAAACGGGCGGCAGAACCATGCAAGCTTTCAAGCCAGAGGAGCTTCCTCCAGGGGCTACATTTGATGACAAAAACCGTGCTGTGGTCTGGACGCCTGGCATAGGTGATATTGGTCTCCACCGTATCGCGTACCAGGTCGAATATGCTGTGCAGGGACAACGTCCTAACATTGAAGAACAGAGAGGAACAGGGGTTCAGGTTGTTACTCAGAGTAAGGGTGATAGTGTGGAACTTTTCTTTATCGTTTTGAATCCGAGATAATTAATGTCCGTATACAGACACCTGTCTCGACAGATCAGATTTCTCTTTTTGCTCTTTTTTATAGCGTTCACTTCGGCTCAAAATCTTAAAATTGATCACATGAATGGGGTCTACGACCTCGACAATGATGATCTGGTGGAGTTCCTTACTGTTGAGGGCGGGCAGGGAGCCGGAGGACTCGTCGTCCGTGTCGGCTATTATGAGATTGATGAACTCGGCTTTCCTCAACTTCTGTGGAGTCTGGACGCACCGCAGGACATTGACGGTTCCATCGTAAACGGTGTATTGGCAGATCTTGACGGCAGTGGAATTCCGGCAATAGTTGTCGCCGCCAATGTTCGTAGTGAACAGGACCCTGAAATCCTGCTGGCGACACTTTACCTTTTCGACAGGGTCGAAGGTGAATTCTCAGAACAACCTTCACTAACGCTCTCGCTGGCTGACGCCCAAAACCTTTTTAACATTAACAACATTGATGTAATCGACACGGAGGGTGATGGGAAGGAAGAACTCGCCCTCGGACTGTGGGGGCCTGAAGCGACCGTCACGGTTTTGCGCCTGGGAGAGACTGAAGGCGATCGTCAGTTTCAGGAGCTTTCGTCGTTTGCTCTTCCAGATTTTTCCACCAGCTCAGGAGCCCTCCACGTGGCCGGCCTTGACTACGACCGAGACGGCCAGTCGGATCTCTTTGCCTTCAGCCCTGAACGTAACATTTTGCGGATTCAGTCTTTCGTCAACCGTGGCGGACAGTTGGCACCCGGCCCAAGTCTGCTTCATCGGGTGCCGGGCATGTCCGATCCTATTGCACGAGCCCTACTTAAACTCGATTGGAATAACGACAGCTTCGACGATCTACTGGTCCCCTTCCACTCCGGCCATGTGGTGTCGCTCTCCATCATACAGCAGAAGATTGAGGTAAGCGAACTGGGGATCGACGCTGGTCCGTTATCAGATCTGAAGCGGGCCGATTTCAATCACGATAACTTGCCAGACCTGCTTTTGGTCAGCGGTCAACAGGGAGTCGTAACCTTGGCCTACGGTGGTACCGGGGAAGGGCCTCCCCTGCAGGAATTCTTCTCCATCGCGGCAACGGATGAGGAGGGTGGAGCACAGATATTTTCGGTCATCCCCGAGATTGTGGACGATATCTATCTCGGCACTGTCATTGCGGGCGGCTGGACCGGTGAAGTGAGTGAAATCTTCTACTTCGAACTCGGCTCTGTTCCCGAATATCCGGAAGAAATCCTCATCGACACCTACATTCCGCAAGCTCAGGTGGAGACGCCCATCGAAGAGCCCCCAATAATTCCGCCCGCCGAAGGACGACCACTGCCGCTGGGCGTATTGCCCACCTATGTACTGCCGGTGAATCAGACATTTGCCTACACCATTCCGGAAGACCCTGATCGTGAATTCTTCAGCTTCCGCTGGACCACGCCTCCGCCAAGAGGCATGTACTTCCACTACGAAACACGCTCCATCGAATGGGTGCCCGACGAATCCCAGCTGGGAGCCTATGAGCTCTCCTTCCTCCTAAAGATGAAGATAGGGGAAACCATAGATATTATCACCACTGATGAGAACGGCGTAGTTACCTACCAGGTTGTCCCCGAGCTTGCTACTATCGAATCGCGCTTCTGGATCTATGTAAACGATCCGCCTCAGATTACCTCCTTTCCCGAGGGGACGGAATTCGTTGCCGGCAACCTTTTCTCTTATCAGGTGATTGCCGTTGACCACAATGAAGACACTCATTTGAGATATACTCTGGAAAAGAATCCTGAGGGGATGTTTGTCAGTCAGGACGGCCTTGTCACATGGCAGACGGACCTCTCTCACATTAACATCTATGATGTCCGGGTCGTTGTCTCGGACGGCTTTGACCGCGACGTGCAGAACTTCAAGCTCTACTCCCGCGGGCAGGTTGTCATCACCTCCGCACCTATTGTGGAGGCAACGGTGGCGGAAGAGTACCGCTATCAGCTTGAGGTGCGCATGCCGGAGGACAAGAAAGAAGAACTTCTATTTGCGCTACAACGCTCGCCCTACGGTATGATGGTGGACAATACAGGGCTCATCTCGTGGACACCCCAGAGCACACAGATTGATACGCAGCGATTTGTCATCTCCGCCAACCACGGCATTGCGGCTGACACGCAGGCGGTTGCCATTTTCGTTAACCATCCGCCTGTGATCTCTTCAATCCCCGATCCCATGACAAAGATTGCCCTGGGTGACACCTTCAATTTTCAGTTAGGAGTGGATGATCCTAATGAATTCGACGTCTTGCGCTACGAACCGCTCTCTCTGCCTGAAGGGATGAGAGTTGATCCTTCTACCGGCAGAATCCTGTGGGTTCCCACAGAGGAGAACCTTGACTTCTCTACGGCAGAGATTGAAATATCCGACGGGCGTGAACTGATTGTCAAGTCGTTCGATTTCTTTGTCAACGCCGATATCAATATCATTTCAGAGCCTGTAACACTCGGTTCCGTAGGTGAAGCTTACACATATCAGATTGCCACCAAAGATCTCAACGACGGCTCGCTCATGACCTACTCTCACGTTACGCCTGTCTATGACGTAGAAAAAGCGCGCGTCTATGCCATAGAGATCGGAGATGATGTCTTTCGCGAAAACATCGATCGTTACGTCGGTGAATTCAAGATGAAGAAATCGATCCTCATCGATGTGGACGAAGAGACGGGCGACGGCGCAGAGGAAGCAGAAGAAGAAACGGTGGCCAGAATCAACCTTAAACGCTACATCCAGGATGTCTTCTACGAAGATGAACGGCTGGTGATCGTTATCAAGAAAGTCGGAGGCCGGACAGTGAAGATCAAGGATGCGCTGTGGCACTTCTTTGAGGGCAGCAAAGGAAAGCCTCCCAAGGTGCTGGTGGAGAGGATCCCCTTCATTCGCTACACATTACTCGATTTCCCTGACGGTATGTTTGTGGACGAACACACCGGTATTATATCCTGGACGCCAACATTGAAACAGTACGATTCTCATGTGGTCACTTATATGGTCTCTGACGGCTATACCAAGGATGAACAGAGTTTTGATCTTTACATCAACCATCCTCCCACCATCATTTCTACAGCACCGAAGACCGCCCGGGTGGATGAGCTTTACAAATACAAGGTGGTGGTGGAAGACAAGAACTCCGACAGGGAGCTTTCCTACCAACTGGCGAAAGCACCCAAGGGAATGCAGCTCGGTCGCGACGGCCGCATCACGTGGATACCGACCCCTTCGCAAATCAACAGTCGCCTGTTTGCAGTTGAGGTGTCAGACGGTTATACTGTTGACCGTCAGGAGACGAAACTGTTTGTCAACATTTCTCCCCATGTTCTCTCGCAGCCTAAGCCGGTGGCTCTCACCAATTTTGAATATCGCTACCGCATGGTAGTGGAAGACCTGAACGGCGACATGGTAAAGCTGAGGCCGGTGAAAATTCCCAAGTACGCCCGCTTCGACCCGGAGACTGGGATGCTGCGCTGGAAGCCGCGCATGGCCCAGCGGGGGGTGAACGATATCGTTCTGGCGGCAATCGATGAGCGGGGTACCACCACCAGCCACGAATTCCAGATCCACGTCTTTGAGGATCCATCATCGCAGCAGTTTGTCTCCACGAGCTGGCCGCTCCTCTTAGCGTTTGTGGGAGCCATGTTTACCATGGGTGCCTTGCAGGCTCAGTAGTGTTTTCCGAACCTGTCAGGTCAGTAGGTTTACCAGAGCCGCCCTAACATCTCCACCAGCGCCCTCTCCCCCTCCGTTGACGGAACAAAATTGATCCGGAGCGAATAGACACTATCCTCTTCCGTCAAGAAGTGTTCTGTCTTAAAACTGTCCTTTTCAGTGGTAATGATCATCTCAGCTCCGAGGGCCGCAGCGTCTTCAACGATCCCCCCCAGTTCCACTTTTATGTAATGATGGTGGTCCTCAAATACCCTGAAGCCGACAATGTCAGCGCCGGCCTTTTGTAGCAGTGAGCGAAAAGATTCCGGGTCGCCTATGCCGCAGAAGAGATACGCCTTTCTTCCTTTGATCTGCGTTAAGGGCACACTGTTTCCGGCTGAATCACGCAAGAAGGCAGCCGCCATTTTACTTCTGAACACGGGTACCTTCGCCTGCGACACCTTGCTTCTGACTTCAGGATGGGGCGAGCGGCGGGATGATTCAGACGACAGATTCACCTTGGTCCAGAAGACAATATTAGCCCGGCGCAGGTGAAACCACGGCTCTCTCAGTTTGCCGTAGGGGAGCAGCTTGTAATCCGCCGGTGTGTCTTGGCTGTTTAACAGCACAATGTCAAGATCCCGCTCAAGCTGCCGGTGCTGGAAGGCGTCATCCAAGAGGATCACACTAGGATTGAATCGCTGCACGGCGTGTAGGCCGCCGCGGTAGCGTACCTCATCCACTACCACAGGAACGCTCGTAACGCGCTTTGCCATGAGGTACGGCTCATCCCCGGCTTCTTCCCATGTAGTCAACATCTGATCTCCATCTGACACAACAAGCGTTCCTGTAGTCTTTCTCTTATAGCCGCGGCTAATGATTGTCACCTTCTTCCCCATGGCTTCTAGTTTCAGCGCCAGATATATTACCATCGGTGTTTTCCCCGTGCCCCCAACGGAGAGATTCCCTACGCTGATTACCGGGATGGGAAGTCGGTTCGTCAGGAAGAATCCGACGGCATAGAAGATGTTACGCCAGAACTGGACTCCCCAGTAGAACAGTGCCAACGGAAAAAGAAGATATCTACTTCTTCCGCTCAACTGCTTCATCGGCCTGACGCTCCACTCGATCAAGTTCTTGCTCCAACATTTCGCGGTAGACAGTTATATCGCCATCTCTATTCACAACGATAGGACTTCCATAAACATTACACACCTTCCCAAATGGCTTCGGCACAACAAATGTCTCCCAGTTAACAGCTTCCCATTTTCGGCTACACTGGCCGGAAGCCGGCAACAGAACGGCACCAGTTGCCATGGCTATTCTTATAGCACCGTCCTTCGCTCTTCTGGTCGGTCCCTTAGGACCATCAGGTGTTATAAACATCAGCGGCTTTTCACGCCTTATCATTTTCACCATCTTTCTAAAGGCCGAACTCCCTCTCTCTGAACTCGATCCTCTGATCATTTTCCAACCCATCTTTTCTCCTATCCGGGTGATGATCTCCGCATCTTCATGCAGACCGGCCAATCCCACCGGGTTCCTCTTCTTTAGATCATAGAAAGGAAATAGCAACCGCCCGTGCCAACAACAGACTATCACTGCCTTTTCTTTCCTTAAGAGAACGTCAAGCACATCACAATTAACGCTGACTCTCTTGCTCAGTCCGAAAACGAGATTCAAGAAATGTTTGCCAAAAACTACCCCGGCAATAAAATTCAGTCTCTTTTTCATCGCTTCTAAGTTTCAGTCCCACATCTGGTCTACGATGACACTGGCTCCTCTGCCCAGTGCGCCCGGGCGGCCCATCTCTCGCCGAACCTCTCTTAGCTCTTCTTTTATCGTCTCTTGTTTTTCTGCTGAATCTAAGAGTTTAGTTAGATGATGTGATATTCTTTCTGCCGTTGCGTCGCCCTGAAGCAGTTCGGGGAAGACTTCTCTTCCCGCAATGAGATTCGGCATAGCCACATAAGATGTGTTGGCGACTTTGCGGCTGATCGCCCAACTTAGCGGCGATAGCCTGTAGATTACTACCGACGGGATGCCGTACAGCGCTGCTTCAACTGTGGCGGTCCCTGACGCGATAAGGGCAAGATCGGCGTAAACCAGCGAAAGAATAGGCTCTTCATCCTCGACCACGATACCATCCAGCGGCGGGGTCTCTATTGACACAATCTCACTTTTAGCAATAACAGCTTTCACTTCAGGACGTTGTTCACGTATCTGTGCAACAGCCTGAACCATCGCCGGCATATGGCGATCTACTTCCTGCTGTCTGCTTCCCGGCATGAGGCAGATAATGGCTTCATCCTCGTCAATACCGTGCCGTGTCGCAAACTCCTCTCTCGAACATCTTGGGGGCTTGCTGTCCATGAGCGGATGCCCGATGAAAATGGCGTTCACGCCTCGCTCCTTGTACCACGCTTCTTCAAAGGGGAAAATACATATCATCTGATCCACACACCGCCGAATGATTTCCACCCGCTTCTCGCGCCAGGCCCACAGCTGGGGCGAAATGAAGTATGTAATCGGTACTCCCAATATGCAAAGTGACTTTGCCAGTCTCAAATTGAAACCGGGATAGTCTACAAGTATTGCCCGGGCGGGTTTTCTGGCCTCAACTTCCTCCAACAATCTGTTATAAACCCGGCGAAGATGGCCGTAGCGGCTTATAACCTCTGTAAAGCCCATGACGGCCATGGTATCGATATGTTCAAGTAGCGCTACACCTTCCCTGACCAGCCCGTTACCGCCAATACCAAAAAATGACAGCTCGGGGTCAAGACGATTTATTTCCCGTACCAGTCCGGAGGCGTGTTCGTCCCCAGATGTTTCACCGGCTACGATAACTATTTCTTTGCTCATGACTGAAACTATTTTTCCCAGCCCACTAATTCATGAGATAGATTCGCGCCACAAGAAAGACCAAAAAGACAGCGAGCGTCTGCAACGTCCGCCGTTCGGTTCTGACTGTCTGTTTCCATGTCAGAGGCGTTGTCTTTGTTCGGCCGGCCCACGGCGTTACTCTTGGGAACAGCCTCGGTACCGCTTTGGCGTAGTCTTCATATTGTCTTCCGAACAGACCGCGAAGTGTCTCTTCCTCAATATTAATGATAAAACCATACTGCAATGAGAAGAATACCACAGTGACAAGAAGCAGTAATCCCATATTCTCAGCTCCGCTGGCAACAGCGACTCCAGCGTAGATGATGATGTTTCCGAGGTACAATGGATTGCGCTGATGCGCAAAGGGTCCCGCTGTGCATAGTACTTTGGCCCCTACCTTTCTGGTTCGCGTGGCGCCGCCAGCATAACGGACACCGCTCATCCGTATCATCTCTCCAAGGACAATCACTGCAAGGCCAGTTAGAAACAAGCGTTCATCGTGCCGGGCAAAGAAGAGAATCGCCAGAGCCAGTGGAATTGGTGTATAACTGCGGTTACGGAACAGGAATTGGCGCAGGTCCATGGGAAAAGTGTGGGATCGGCTTAGGCGAGTCTAATGAATATCCTGTTCTATCTTTTCCTGGATCTCCAGAGCAATCCTCAGCGCTTCCCGGGCCTCTTCCCCAGAGACAATGGGGGATTGTTCCCTGGCAAGAGACACTACGAAATTTTCCAGCTCCAACTTCAGGGCGTCAATCTTTTCAACTTGCGGTTTCTCATAAACAATCTGACGCTCTCTGTTCTTGCCTTTCAAAGGTGCTGTGAATACTGCATTAGGATCCCTCACCCCGGCCTCCAGCACGCGGTACACTTCTGTCAGCCCAAGAAAAAAATCGATGGTGACATACATGTCCTGCTGGAACAGCCGCAGCTTGCGCACGAAATCCTTAGCGATTCTGCTGGAAGTAATATTGGCCACACATCCGTTCTCAAAGCGTAGCCGGGCGTTAGCAATATCCACCGAACTTGTCATGATGGAGACGCCCGAGGCGCCTATAGACTCAACGGGAGAATCTACAAGAGAGAGGATTACATCCAGATCGTGAATCATGAGATCTAAGACAACTGGGACTTCCGTGCCGCGTACATTATACGGTGCCAGACGATGCGTCTCAATATACTTCGGCTTCAGCGCCAGCTCCTCAATTGCGAGAATTGCCGGATTTAGCCTCTCAACATGTCCCACCTGAATCACAGCGTTTTTCTCTTCGCCGAGCTTGATCAGTTTATTGGCTTCCGCCAGCGTCTTGCACATCGGTTTTTCGATAAACACGCTCTTACCGGACTCCATGCACTCCTTTGCCACCGCAAAGTGGTCTGTGGTCGGAACTACAATAGACAGTGCGTCACAGACGTCTATGAGTGCTGCCAGCGAGGTGTGGGCTTTGGCTCCGAACAGTTCTTCTATCTGATGGGAGCGCTCGGGGTCAATGTCATAGAATCCGGCACAATCCACCGCTGGAAGGTCTAGCAGGTGCTTAAGGTGCCTGCTTCCTAAATGACCCACTCCCACTACGCCGACGCTTACCGTTTTCATCTCCCCTTTCCTTGGCTGGTTCGCTCTCACAGAGGCGAATATATCGCCTTCATTCCATTTATGGAACAGGTATGTCAGTCTGCGGCTTTTCCTGGACAGTTGAACTTTGGGCTTGCATTTCATGGGGAGAATGGGGATATTCTCCTGACTTGGGCGTATTTAAGCGGGCGTCCAAGGTCTTGCTAGCTCAACCATTTGATGGTTAACCGAGGAAGGGGTAAATGATAAACCAGGAAATAAAGGCCGTTTTCGGCTATCTGTTACTTTTGGCGTCCGTCATCGGATTCTCAATTGCCTTTGCTGCAACCAATTACCACGGTGCCGTTCTCACCATTGTCGGTGGACTGTTGTTTTGGATGATCTACCTGAATGTTGCAAGCGTAGAGATTCACCGGCCTACAGGTGCGATCCTGATCATTTTCGGCATCTTGCTGGCGACAGCCATCTTTATGGCCTTTGGAATTGAACAGGATATCTGGGGGGGATACAGCGTCAAATCAGACGGGGCCATCCTTTCCCTGTTGATTCTCTTCTTCGGTGTAATGCCAGGCCTGATCTTCTTCTACTTCCAGAGGAAACCTGTTGTTACTGAACCCCTTATCCCTCAAGCTGCTGCGCCGAGAGCAACCGCCCCAGAAGCAACTTCCCCCGTGGAGGCTCCCGTACTGGAGACTGCTGAAGAGCCTGCCTACCAGAATTGGGAAGACTATCAATATCTTTACGATCCGGAGATGGCCGAAGCCTACTATGAAGCGTACGGCGACTACTACGAATCTGAAGAGGAAGATGAGGAAGAATAGTCACTTACTGCAGACAGGGAGCAAAACTTGAAGAAGGGGCGTCACGGTTGGCGCCCTTTTCTGTTTTCAGCGCAAACCCGTCAGGTCGAACCAGTCCTGACGGGTTGAAGGAGGGCCTCCTTGTTCTCCAGCTAAAACAACTTGCTCTCTGTTTTAAGTTTTGATCTAACTGCCTGTTAGCTTTACTTTAGAGTATCAATTTTTGTCGAAAGGCTCTTCTTAAATGTACTTATACACAAACAGTCTCAAGCAAGATGGTGCGTAGCCATGAGGCCGACCGTTAATTTCCTCGACGAGGACCTTATCCACCTGATCGTTTCGGAGGCAAAACAGCTCCTCTGTGCTGTGGGCGTCGAGATACACAACAAAGGCATCCTCGCTCTGCTGGCCGATCACGGCGCCAGCATTGATATGAATTCTCTACATGCAACGCTCACAGAAGGGATGATCGAACGGGCTCTAAACAGCGCCCCTACATCCTTCAAGCTCTACGACGTGAGTGGAGAGGAGACAAATAATTTTTCCGGACATAATGTTCACTTTACTCCCGGCTCAGCGGCAATTAACATCCTCGACTATGATACCGGAAAATTCCGCAAACCGGCAACGAACGATTACATCCGGTACGTGAAGGTTGTCAGTCAGTTACAGCACATCGGCTCCCAGAGCACGGCCTTAATCCCCGCTGATGTGCACGAAAAAATCTCTGACAGCTACCGTCTTTTTCTGAGTTTGCTGTATGGTGAAAAGCCAGTGATCACCGGTGCTTTTACCATCGAGTCTTTTGATGTTATGAAGGACTTTCAGTTGGCCGTCCGTGGATCCAACGGGGCGTTGAAAGACAAGCCGCTCACTGTTTTTTCCTGCTGCCCGACGGCACCACTCAAATGGAGCGATGTCACATCGCAAAACCTCGTAGACTGCGCCCGCTTTTCTATCCCGGTTGAATTCATCTCCATGCCACTGACGGGATTCGTTGCCCCCGTAACTCTCACCGGAACCCTTATCCAGCATACAGCTGAAACGCTAAGCGGAATTGTTATCTGCCAGCTCACCAACCCTGGAGCGCCCATGCTCTATGGGGGGTCACCAGCAGCGTTTGATATGAGATATGAAACCACGCCTATGGGTGCTATCGAGACCATGATGATTGACTGCGCCTATAACGAAATCGGCCATCACTTCGGAATGCCAACCCAAGCGTACATCGGGCTGAGTGACGCCAAGAACCTAGATGCCCAGGCCGGTCTCGAAAGTGGGATAGGAACAACCCTTGCAGCGCTTGCAGGTATTAATAATATTTCGGGCCCAGGAATGCTTGACTTTGAAAGCTGCCAGAGCCTTGAAAAACTGGTGCTGGACAACGAAATATGCGGTATGACTCTGCGGTTGATTAAAGGGATAACTCCTCGCGAAGATTTCCCTGCCCAAGCCCTGTTTGAGGAACTGCTGCAAGAAAAACACCTGCTAATCTCTGATCATACATTGCGGCACATGCAAGAAGAACACTATTTCCCGGGGGAGGTCATTAACCGGGCCAACCGCCCCCGCTGGATCGAGGAGGGAGAAACAACCCTAGGTGAACGGGCTCACGGTCAAATAAATTCGTTATTAAGCAGTTATCAGCCATCTCCATTACCACAAGACACCCGGCAGGAACTGATAAACTTGATGGAGGTGGAGGCCCGCCGTTACGGTCAGGACTCTCTCCCGGAAAGGTCCGCATGAATCAGGTTTTAACGCTTGAAACCCAAGCTGTGATTCCTACACAGTTGGATATGCTGAAGGACCAGGGGATAACCGACGTGGAAACTTTGGCGGATAAAATCATGAATCTCACCGAGCAGGCCGCAGCCATCTTTGTCGACAGCGCCGCGCCTGCGGGAGTAATATCGGAACTGGATTTGAAACAGTTTGGCCCCATCTACAACGGCGAGGGGGATAATGCGCCGGACACACCACTGAAACAGATCCTTCCGAAGAGCAACCATCTGGCGCTGTTCGCCCTGACCATGGGAGCTGATGTTAGCGCAAAGATTAACGACTGTTTCGACCAGAACGATTTCGCACTCGGTTCCATGCTGGATACAGCGGCATCCCTAGCAGCAGATAATGCCGTGGGGCAGTTCGAGAAGCACTTCCAGAATCATCTCGCTTCAACAGGCCGGCTGGGCAACCAGACTTATGTACTCAGCTACAGTCCCGGATATTGCGGCTGGCACATCCGCGGGCAAAAGAGACTTTTTCAACACCTGAACCCCGGACGGATCGGAATCTCCCTGAACAGCAGTTGCCTGATGAAACCACTGAAATCTGTGTCGGGAGTCCTAATTGCTGGGAAAAAGGAGCTTCATCTGTTTAGGCCCAAATTCCCGTTTTGCAAGCAATGTACAACTTACTCCTGTGTTGACCGGATGAAAGAAATCCGGCGCACCATGAACTGACCCTACGACGAGAGAGCTCTATGGACGTACTGGAACTGATATCAACGCACTTACAGAAAGGAGGGGATCAGAAGGTTCTTGATCTTACTAGAGAAGCTGTTGAACTTCAGATTCCTGCCAAAGAGATTCTAGATGACGGACTTATCGCCGGGATGAATGTGGTAGGGGAAAAGTTTCGGAAGCATGAGATTTTTCTCCCTCATGTGCTGCTAGCCGCCAGGGCCATGTACGCCGGTATGGACCAGCTGAAGCCGTTGCTGATCAAGAGCAAAGTTCCCGCACTGGGAAAAGTGGTCATCGGAACTATACAGGGAGATCTTCATGATATCGGCAAGAACCTCGTGGCAATCATGCTCAAAGGGGCCGGGTACGATGTGATTGATCTCGGGAGCGATGTTCCACCGGAAACATTCGTCGAGACCGCCCAAAAAGAGGGTGCCAGCATTATTGGCATGTCTGCTCTGCTTACCACCACCATGACCGTTATGGGGAAAGTTACAGCCCTCCTGAAGGAAAACGGCCTCACAGATATAAAGACGATCATTGGCGGAGCACCCTTGTCGCAGGATTATGCCGATGAGATCGGAGCCAACGCTTACGCTTACGACGCCGCTAAAGCCGTGGAATGCGTTAAGAATCTTCTGGAATAAGCACCGATGAAGCCTCCTCTGCTGGACCGTATCAACGGCGGTGATGTCCTTGTTGCTGACGGCGCCATGGGTACCCTCCTCTTCCAGAGGGGTCTTGAGCCCGGCGCTTGCCCGGAAGCCTTTAACCTGTCCAACCCCGAAATCCTGCAAGACATCGCCCGCAATTATCTGGATGCCGGTGCAGACATTATTCAGACAAATACTTTCGGCGGTTCGTCTGTTAAGCTGGGAGATTACGGTTTGGAAGACCAAACCGAAGCCATTAACGAGGCAGCTGTTATCAGTGTCAGGAAGACTGTGGGTGACACAGCTTATGTCTCCGGCTCTTGCGGCCCTTCCGGAAAGATGCTGAAGCCTTACGGTGACGCCGACCCCGATGATCTCAGCCGAGGATTTTTCCGTCAGAACAGTGCTCTCATCGCCGCCGGCGCTGACGTGATCTGCGTGGAAACAATGACCGATCTCAAGGAAGCGACATTAGCCATTGAGGCTGCCAAGACCGCGTCGCCTCAAACACCGGTCATGGCCACCATGACATTTGATGAGACGCCGCGGGGATTCTTCACCATCATGGGTGTGAGCATTACCGAAGCGGCTGAAGGCCTTCAGGTAGCCGGGGCGGATATCATCGGATCAAACTGCGGCAATGGAATTGATAATATGATCGAGATCGCCCGTCAATTGAAACAGACTTCGGCTCTACCGTTGATTATTCAGTCCAATGCCGGGATTCCACGGATGGAGGGGAGGGAGTTGGCTTATGACGAGGTGCCCGCCCTATTCGGTGAAAAAACTGAAGAGCTCATTCAAGCCGGTGTTTCAATTGTCGGCGGATGCTGCGGTACAACACCAGAGCATATCAGCGCCATCCGCTCAGCCGCAAGCATGCACGTAAAAGCAGTAAAGCCCGTTCTTGACTAAGCTTTCCCTGCTGGTGGGAACCCCTTACCTTTTGATTCTCCCCGGCAGAACGAATTCATATCGCTTGCGCAGAATCTTGGTTGTAATCCACCGGTCGATCCTGCGAAAGGCGAGGAAGAGGATCCAGATGAGCTTGTCTTCCTTGTAGTATTTTTCCACATCCTCTTCGGTCAGCGGTTCTGACAGTCCAGAACAGCTGTCATTAATGATGCTCACAGCTGTGGGAACAAGGTCCGGCCGTTGTTCTTTGTAGAGGTTCGCCGCCAGGTCTATCATCACCTGGCGCTGATCATAGTACCTGTTCATCACATCCTCAAGAAACAGCCACCGGATGATCCACCTCAGAAATGACGGCGCACTTTCTAAAAACAGTTCTGGATCGAGTTGCTCCTCGCCGTTGATCCGATACAGGGGTGTACTGGTGTCCACATACCACAGTCTACCGCTCTCAATATCACCATCGAGAACCCAATTGGATAGCTGACCATCGAGGGCAATCTCAAGCAACGGTCCTTTCTGACGATTGAACGCCCACACTTTTGCTACTCCCGAAACAACTTTGCGAATCATCCCGCTGATCTCTTCTTGGTCAAGAGTGTGAATCAGCTTATGACAAAAGCGTTCCGGCGGCAAACTCTTCTGTAGAATATAGAGGACTACGGGGCGGCCTTGAATTTCAACGGTTTGGGTGCTTGATTGCGGAAGCTCCACACCAGCACCTTCAAGATGGCGGCAGTAGTCCTCGTAGTTTCTTTGATAATTCTCAGCCGCCCGGCTGTCCGGAAAGAGCGGCATCCGCTTGCAGGCGACTTCGCTGTTGCCGCTGAGCTTAAAGACGGTGCTGATCTCACCGTAACCGAGGACGGTTGCCGACACACTCGATATTTCCAAACGAGTGGAGTCCAGCCCCAGCTCGAATTCCTCTAACACCCTGGGATCAATCATAGCCTGTGCAATCTTGAAAAAGTTCGTCCAAGGTGTGGGGGATTATCCCGCCTTATGATCCCCACGCCTGTTTGATCTTTTTTCCTATGCCCGCCAATCCTTCCTTTATCCGAACAATCGGCACCATAGTCTTTGCCTTCTTCACTGCTGCTTCAAGCTTCTCCATGATTTCATCCACCTGCTCAAAGGAGACGATGAGGGGCGGCAAGAGCTGACATACTGACCTATCATTGTTGGCGTAAACCATTAGAAGATCATTGTCATAGGCCGCCTTTGTGAGAACCGGTCCGCAGTGATCATTCTTCATCTTAATCCCCATCATCATCCCAAGCTGGCGAAACTCAACCAGGAAGCCCGCATGCCGCTCCAAAAGTGAATCCATCTGTTTCGAGAAGCGAGCGGCAACCTCTTTCACGTGGCGCAGAAAGTCAGGCTGTGAGCTGATTTCAAGAACCTTAAGTGCAACTGCACAGCCGAGCTCCGCGCCGCCAAAAGTAGAGATGTGAATGAACGGGTCATCCTTGAACACCGACTGTAAGTGGGGTCGAAAACAAGTGGCGGCGATGGGATAAATACCTCCCGAAAGACCCTTCCCGATAACAACAATATCCGGTTCAACATTAAAATGTTCAAGCCCCCACAGTTTTCCCGTTCGCCCCAAGCCCGTCTGAACCTCATCTATGATGAGTTGCGTACCTGCCGCATCACAGATGCGCCTCACTTCACCCAAGTATTCCCGCGGCGGCACCACCACCCCAAGCGTGGCGGGTACTGTTTCGAGGATAACAGCGGCAGTAGCTTTATCTACAATATTTTCCAACACGGACAGGCTGGCGAAAGGTGCCTGAATAAAGTCAATCGGCCTGGGACCAAACGGGGCCAGATAATAGTCATCTCCTGTGGCGAGCGAATAGCCGGTGTGGCCGTGATATCCTCCCTTCGCTGAGACGATCTTAGTCCTGCCCGTGTATCCCCGGGCCAGCTTAATGGCCACATCAACTGCCTCGCCGCCACCGACGCTGAAAACAGTGTATTGAATGTCGCCAGGCATGGATTCAGCCAGCACCTTGGCGAGCACAGCGCGGTGAGAACTGAGAAGGACGTGATTACCTATATCGAGATTGTTCAGAACAGACTGAAGCGCAGCGATTACATCTGGATGGCGGTGCCCAAGGTTGAACACGCCACCATTACTGTGGCAGTTGAAGAGTTTCTTCGCTCCGTCCATGTCCCAGAGGTAACACCCCTCTCTTTTCCCCATCACAAAGTCAAAGCCATACCTCTCAAAGAAATTTACTTTGTCTGGGGAGACATACGATCGAAAAGAGCTGAGGGATGCTTGTTTCGTCTCTGACACAGTCTATAGTTCCTGAAAAAGTCGATTGGCGTTCACCCTAAAAACACCTCGCTGATTAATTGTCTATATGTTTGCATGCGCTCACAAGTTTATTTCATGTTTGTTGTGGTCGCAAGGCTAAATTAGATAAGCATGCAGATTGGCCGTCTTAAAATCGATTCCCTCGTCATACTCGCCCCCATGGCCGGAGCCACCGATTACGCCTTCCGCATCTTATGTAAGGAGATGGGCGCCGGCGTGGTCTATTCGGAATTCGTCTCCGCCGACGGTATCATTCGAGAGAACCAGAAGACGCTGGACCTGATCCGCTTCAAGAAAGAGGAACGCCCCATCGGCATCCAGATTTTCGGAAGCTCGTCGCAAGTAATGGCGGAGGCGGCGCAGTACGTTGTAGACAACTTCAGGCCCGATATCCTCGACATCAATTACGGCTGTCCCGTCCCAAAAGTGACCAAGCGGGGCGCCGGCTCGGCCGCCCTGAAAGATCTCTGCCTCATGGATGAGATCACCGCCGCCGTCGTGGAGGCTGTCCCGGAAGTACCCGTTACAGTGAAAATGCGGGCGGGGTGGAACAAAGATATGATTGTTGTTCCCGAAGCAGGGGAGCGTCTCGAGAAAATCGGCGTGAAGGCTATCACCCTCCACCCTCGCACCACCGTTCAGTCATACAAGGGAGCGGCGGACTGGAGACTCATCCGGGAGTTGAAACAGACTGTCTCCATTCCGGTCATAGGGAACGGCGATGTTTCCGCGCCGGAGAGGGTGCTGGAAATGTTTGAGGAGACAGGCTGTGACGCGGTGATGGTGGGGCGGGGTGCTCTCGGCAATCCGTGGTTTTTCAAACAGGCCCTGGCCTTGATCAGACAGGAGCCCCTCCCCGATCAGCCTTCTGTTGCCGAGAGAGTAGAAATGACTCGGCGCCACTTCGATCTGCTGTTGGAAGACAGAGGCGAGCAATGGGGGATGAACCTTATGCGGAAACATTTCGGCTGGTACATCCGGGGCTTTCCCGGCGCGGCCGCTGTTCGCCAGAAACTTGTGACGGTCAAAAGGGTGAGCGAGATGAAACGGGAATTGGATCTGCTCCGTAGAGAGGTGGTGACTGAAGCTCTGCCGGCAGTTGTGGGTTAGAAAGTCCTCAGCTCGTGGTGATCCCCAGGCATTCGCCGGGTCATTAATTTGTTATGAAAAGATCTTAGTTGCCAGCCTAGTAGACTGAATCAATCAATTCCCAGGTTTCTCTCCGTTCCAACAGCCTGGCTTGATTGGTCATTTCACTCACTTTATTAAACCTCTTTTTGGGATGCACCTTTTTAAAGAGATCTGCAAAGGGACTTTGCTGATCCATTTGATCCCAGGAACTATAGCTGTCAACGGTTACGTATTGGCCGCTGGTCATATCACCGTCCATTTTGGACCAAAGGCTCCAGCCTGTGCGGCTGCCGCTCTTAACCGATTTTTCATGCATCGGTTTATAGATTTCATTTTCCATGGTTACATAAGCGTTATTGGTGCCCTGCTCTATTGTCATGAAATTGATGAATAAAATTTTAGTGGGTTCTGCCGGTTCAGTTTCAGTGTAGGACACCAGGTTGTAGGGTTCTGATCGGATCAAATCCCTGGATGGTGATGTCCTGGCCATCATTTTATTAAGCT
>JASLRT010000093.1 GCA_030743815.1 Candidatus Neomarinimicrobiota bacterium
CGCTCCGACTTGACTCTCGTTTTTTGGCTTAGATTACTTCGTGCCGCCGCGCCACTTTAACAAACTCCGCCCCAGCCCTCTCTAAATGCTCCTGCGTATGCGCCGCGCTGATCTGCACCCGGATTCTTGCCTCACCCTTCGGTACCACGGGATAAGAAAAGCCGATGACGTAGATTCCCTCCTCCAGCAGATCGGCGGCCATCTCCTTCGCCAGTTTGGCGTCTCTCAGCATGATGGGGACGATGGGATGTACGCCGGGTTTGATGTCAAATCCGGCCGCTGTCAGCTGTTCCCGAAAGTAGAGCGTATTTTGTTCCAGCCGGTCCCGCAGTTCGGTGGTTTCCGACAGCGTGTCGAGACATGCAATAGTAGCGCAGACAATGGCAGGGGCCAGCGTGTTGCTGAAAAGGTAGGGTCGTGATCTCTGCCTCAGGATATCGATTATCTCCTGCCGCCCCGATGTGAATCCTCCGCTGGCGCCGCCCAGCGCTTTGCCCATGGTCGACGTGATGATGTCCACCCGCCCTATGACGCCGCAGTGATCAATCGATCCCCTGCCCGTTGGACCGAAGAAGCCAGTGGCGTGGGAGTCGTCCACCATCACCAACGCGTCGTGTCTCTCCGCCAGTTGGCAGATTTCATCCAGTCTGGCCACAGCGCCGTCCATGGAGAAGACGCCGTCGGTGGCGATGAGTCTGGTGCGATGGGACTGCGTCTTCTGAAGAATATTCTCCAGCTCACCCGTATCACCGTTGGGGTAGCGGAACCGCTCTGCCTTGCACAGCCGGATGCCGTCAATGATAGAGGCGTGATTCAACTGATCGGAGATGACCGCATCTTCCGGGCCGAGGAGTGTTTCGAACAGACCGCCATTGGCGTCGAAACAGGAGGTGTAGAGAATGGTATCGTCTGTCTGAAGGAATTGAGATATCTTTTGCTCCAGCTGCTTGTGGATCGTCTGTGTGCCGCAGATGAAGCGGACGGAACTGAGACCGAAGCCCCATCTGGTTACACCTTCCCGCGCCGCCTCGATTAGCACGGGGTGGTTGGCAAGGCCGAGGTAGTTGTTGGCACAGAAATTGACGACACTGTTTCCCTTCACCTGAATTTCAGCCTGCTGCTGAGATTCGATAATCCTCTCGTCCTTAAAGAGGCCGGCGTCGCGGATGCTTTTCAGTTCATCTGCCAATCTAGGTCTGATGGAATCCACCGTTGTTCCCCGTCAGTTAGCCGGAAACATCAGTTGGTCAATAGAGAAAGGGAGGGCGAGACAATTGGTCATCAGTCAGAAGTGTTGATCAAGCGAAATACTATCGGTCTTACATTTCTCCACAGTTATCCTGCATACCTTCTTCGAATCTCTGGAATGAGGTAATCGTCGAAGGCGCTCTCAAAATCGTGCTCAGGATTCCACCCCCAGTCGCGCCGTGCTGCGGAATCATCCACCTCCGCGGGCCAGCTGTCAACTATTGACTGTCGCTTATCGCTGATGGAGAATTCAATCTCTGCCTCTGGGAAATATGAGACGATCTTCTCTTTGAATTGGTGTGCGGCGGCACTGAAAGCCATGATGTGGTAAACAGATCTGGAAAGATTGTCAGGCGGTGTGTTCATCAACTGAACAATGGCCCGAATAGCGTCAGGCATGGTCATGAACGGCAGGGCGGTTATTTCGCTGACAAAACAGGAGTACGGTTGTGACTGGGCGGCGGCGTGGATCATTTCGGGTCCATAATCGGTAGTCCCTCCGGAGGGGAGGGTATGAGCACTGATCAGCCCCGGGAAACGGATAGCTCGAAAATCGACTAACCCTGCCGATGACTCAACTGACAGACGCTTATAGTGGTTTGAAAAGTAGATGCCGAGATTTTCGCAGTGAAGTTTGTTGCAGCCGTACATTGTTTCGGGGTGCCCAAAATCGTCCTCTGTGATGGAACCTGCGCTCCCTTTGTTCTCTCCGACTCCCATGCCGTAGACGGCTATGGAGCTGGGGAAGAAGAATTGCACCGTTTTCTTCCGACTTGCTGCCTGTTCCATGGCCAGGTCTAGCATATTGATGGTGCCGCCTACATTCACGTGATGGGCAGTCATCGGCGAAAACTCCGCGCGCGTGCTCAGTACAGCTGCCAGATGATAGATGGCTGAGATTTCGAATTCAGCGTTAAGACGTTCCAGCAGGTTGCGGTCAAGAACGTTGCCAAGGATAGCATCCCGGACATTGTCATTCAGTGAACTGTCAAGTTGATTGATATCCAGCGCAACGATGGGCGGGCCACCTTTTTTGCTCAAAGACCTGATCAGGCCGTGTCCGATTTCGCCATTGGCGCCGGTGATTAGAATGACAGGTTTTCGCATAGATGGTTAGAGAAGCAATGGTGGAATCAATTTAGGTGAGAGTGTTTTTGTCTGCAAGAATAATCTCATCATTTCTCGTCGGGAGAATGCCGTCTGATGATGGGAGATGTTCTTGTTTCTCCTTAGTACTGGCGGTAAATTTCATGTTCAGAATTTTCAAGAGGATCAGTTGACTAAAATTATCGCACTGGCAAATCAGAAGGGTGGTGTCGGCAAGACAACTTCAGCCGTCAATATCGCTACCGGTTTGGCCGTTTCTGAAAAGAAGACGCTGCTGGTGGATCTCGATCCTCAGTCAAACGCAACCACCGGCCTTTCCGACTTGATTGAACCTGAATCCAGCACCATCTACGATATTCTGATTAACGGGACACAGATTGAAAGTGGAATCTGTAAAACGTCCCTTGACTACCTCGATGTCATCACCAGCACTCACGATCTTGTGGGGGCCGAGATTGAACTTGTCGGTATTATTGCCAGGGAATACCGTCTGAGAGATTCATTAGCGACGGTGGTGGATAACTATGGATATATCTTGCTGGACTGCCCCCCTTCACTCGGTTTGCTGACTATCAATGCACTCTCGGCAGCGGATTCGATTCTTATCCCTATTCAGTGTGAATACTTTGCGTTGGAAGGACTGAGCCAGCTTTTGCAAACAATCCGACTTGTGCAGCGACATCTGAATAAGAAGTTGGATATCGAGGGAGTGCTTATTACTATGTACGATGGCAGGCTTAACCTTTCGAAACAGGTTGAGAAGGAAGTCAGGGACCATTTCAAGGGAAGCACATTCAACACAACTATTCGCCGCAACGTCAGGTTGGGAGAAGCTCCCAGCTTTGGCAAGCCGATTCTGCTGTACGAGGCTAACTCACCGGGGGCGCAGGATTATCTGGCATTAGTAGAGGAGATACTGGAACGTGACAACAAAGCGTCTCGGTAGAGGACTCAGCGCCCTTATAAGGGAGACAACGGAAGAGACAGTCGATTCCGGTTCAGTCCTGCAGGTAGCACTTGATCTTGTCTCGCCGAATCCCCATCAGCCGCGGCAGGAGTTTGATAAGAAAAGTCTGGAAGAGCTGGCGTATTCCATCATAGAGAAGGGCATTATTCAGCCTATTACCGTTCGCAACCGGAATGGTGGCTATGAGATTATTGTGGGCGAACGTCGCTGGCGTGCAGCAAGAATTGCGGGTCTCACTGACATCCCGGCACGCGTTCTGGAAATCGATGATGATGCAGAAATGATGGAATATGCGCTCATCGAGAATATCCAGAGAGAAAACTTGAATGTTATTGAAGAGGCCGAAGCTTATGCTGTCTTGAACAAGCAATACGGATTTTCTCACACCCAGATCGCCAAGGCGGTGGGGAAGAACCGGGTGACTGTTTCCAACACCCTCCGCCTGCTGAAACTGCCGCAAAAAATCAAGGAAAGCCTGAGAAAAGGACAGATCACCGCGGGACACGCCAGAGCCCTGCTGGCGCTGAAGAATTCGCAGCAGATGCTGAAGTTGTGGAAGAGAATCGTAGAGCGGCAGGAATCGGTGCGTACTACCGAAGAGCTGGTTGCACAGCTTGTCTCGGGTGCTCCTGTCAAAGGGAGAAAAAAGAAAAGAATACGCATTCAGAAGTCGTCGGACATGCGGCAAGTTGAAGATGATCTCATTTCGATTCTTGGTACAAAGGTTAACATCCGTTCCAAATCGAAAGGCGGCATCATTGAAGTGGAATATTACTCGGACTCGGACCTCGAGCGACTGCTTGATCTTTTTGCAGAGATAGAGGAGTGAGATGGCTTCCAATCGTAAGTATACTGTCTTGCTTATGTCTGAAGATGGGGAGGAAACGAAAAGATTTCGTATCAGCCGTCGAGGCTACAGATTCACTGTAATCGCAGCTATACTTATTGTCGCCGCCGGTATAAGCACAGTTTTTTTCTTTACGCCGCGAGTGATCGATTATGAGAAAATGAAGAGTCAGCACACGACACTCATGAATGAGCGGTTGAAGTTGGCTGCTATGCTTAAGGATTTGAAGAGAATCAGGGAGATGGACAGCTATATCAGGCAGTCCCTCGGTATGGACCTGGAAGTAGCCCTTCAGCGTGAAGCTGTTGACACGTTCGAATCCGAATTGGGACCGGGTGTCGGCAAAAACATACCCCTCTCATTTCGCGAGAATATTCCATCGTATATGCCGGTGGAAGGGTTTATTTCCCAGGATTATTTCAAGAGTCCGCTGGCCCGGTCTGAAGATCATCTCGGGTTAGATATAGCTGCCAAGGCTGGTTCAGCTGTTCACTCCACCGCTTCCGGTCTGGTGGTATTTTCGGGCTGGACATACGGTTACGGGAACCTGGTGATTATCTCCCACGGCGACGGCTACTTTTCCCTCTACGGTCATAATCAGCGCAATTTTGCGGAAGAACGTCAATGGATCGGCAGGGGCGACGTGCTCGCCCTGGTGGGTGAGTCCGGACTATCATCAGGTCCGCATCTTCATTTTGAAATCTGGGAAAATGGTAACCCGGTCGATCCGAGGGCGTACATCATTCAGTACCAGAATCAGGATCTTACAGTGAGCTCAGATGACAAAGGATAGTCTGAAACATGTTGAAACCATGATCGGTGAGGACGCTGTCGTCAGCGGTGACATTCTCCTTAAAGGTGGTGCTATCATCGCCGGCAAGGTTAACGGCAATGTTATCACAGAGAGTTCTGTACGGATAACCAGATCCGGCCATGTTGAGGGCAATGTGAAATCTTCTGATGCTTATATTGGCGGTGTAATCGAGGGTAATGTGACTACTAATGGTAAAGTAGTGTTGCGTAGCCATTCGGTCGTGAAGGGTGATATTGTCTATAAGCAGCTGGTGATTGAAGAAGGAGCAAATTTTGTGGGCCGCTGTGATATCGCCTCCCGCGGCAAACAGGAGGGGTCTGCGAAGATGGTGGTGGCTTCGCAACCGCTTGCTCCGCAAGAGGACGTTTCAAGGCCGACCGGAGAAGTCACCTGACTGGCGCTTGTCTAAGTTTATTACGCTGATCCGCACCAGGTTAACTGAAAACGGCTATGCCCGCTGACCAATCGTTTCTGGCAAAAGTTGCTCAAATATTCTCCCGCAACGTGCACCAGTCTGGACCATACATAGCCGCTTCCTACACTTTGATTGGGGCGATCATTGGACTTTCCCTTGCGGGCTATTTCCTCGATAAATGGCTGGATACATCTCCGTGGCTCTTGATAGCAGGATTAATTATCGGATTGGTGATCGGGTTCTATGAGATGGCTAAAGTGGTGTTCAGGAAATAGATCTCGAGACTGAATGGTTGTGGAGTACGATGATTGAATCGATTTTTCTTGGAGCTGTGGTTCCGCTGCTGGTTCATTTGTCTACCTTCCTACTGATAAGGAAAATGACGGATCGCGATCCACTAAAACTGATGAAGGCAAATGTAACAGGATTCATGTTGCGGCTGGTGCTGTATGGAGTGTGCATAGGATTGTTGGCCGTCTTTACTGAGTTTCAGCTTACCCCCTTTGTTATATCTTTTGTGTTCGTTTTTGTGCTTCTACATCTGGCCGAGGCGTTTTATTTTAGTCGTCTATTTTTGAGTGTTAATTCTGATAATTAGACCCGAAACATGAAAATTGCAGAAGCAGATCACGGTGAAGCTCACGGCGATATTCTGACGGAAATCGGCGGCATAATACTGCACCATGTGTCGGATAGTGAACCCCTGATTACCCTTCCGACATTTTTTGGTATTGATTTTTCAATCACCAAGCATGTGGTGATGTTGTGGGTGACAGCGGTTGTTGTATTCTCGATTTCGTATTTTGCTACAAAACGCTATCGGCAGGAGGAGTATCCTGTCCCCACCGGGTTTACCAACGCTTTCGAAAGTGTTGTAGATTTCATTCGCAACCAAGTGGTGCGGCCTAATGTCGGCGCTGAATTTGCCCGTGTCTGGGCGCCCCTTATTCTCACTTTTTTCTTCTTTATCTTAACGGCAAACAGTCTAGGTCTGATCCCGATTTTTGACATCATGCCGGGTGGATCCACGGCAACTGGCAACTTTAATGTCACCGCCGGTCTGGCGACTGTCACCTTCTTCGGCATCATAGCCGCCGGAAGCTTGAAGCACGGATTTCTGGGGCACTGGAAAAATCTTGCACCACCGGGGCAACCTTTTCTCATCTACTTTATTCTTGTCCCAATTGAGATTATCGCTATGTTTGTGAAACCTTTTGCATTAACGATGCGACTGGCAGCGAACATGACCGGAGGCCACATCGCAATTCTATCCATCATGTCATTCATATTCGTCTTCGGTGAAATGTTCAGTCCATCCGCCGGGATTGCGGTTGGCGTCTTTGTCTCTGTACCGTTGAATGTGGCGATCTCGGGTCTGGAAATTATAGTGATTCTTATTCAGGCATATGTTTTCACGCTTCTGTCAGCAATCTTTATCGGGATGGCGATCCATCCCCATCACTAAATGGAAAAAAGGAGGAAATGTAAATGAGACGGTCGATTGTAATTCCAATCATGCTGTTTCTTTTCACGGTTATGGCAACGCCAGCCATGGCTGCTGAAGGTGGCGGATCAACGCTTCACTATTTCGGCGCGGCTATCGGTCTGGGATTAATTGTTTCCGGAGCCGGGTACGGCATCAGCAGATTCACAGCCGCCGCCGCTGAGTCTATTGCTCGTCAGCCAGAAGCGGCAGCGCAAATCACAGCCGCCGTGAACCTGCCCCTCTTCTTGCTCGAAGGGGTAGCTATTCTCGGTGAAGTGTTCTGCCTGCTTATTGTCTTAATGAAATAGCCACTCTTTTCAATTGAGCATCTCGCATCCTTTGTAGATGATGCGGCAGACATTTTGCTCTCAATTGAAAATGATATAAAGCTGAGGATAACTCATGGAAAATCCATTAGTTCGAATTGAGCCGGGTCTGTTCATCTGGACAATTGTCACATTCCTCGCTCTTCTGGGAGTACTGGCTAGGTTCGTCTGGCGCCCTCTGATGGATGCTCTTGAACGCCGTGAAAACAAGATCAGGGAGTCTCTTGAAAATGCTGAAAAGGCGAAGATAGAGCTAGAACGACTTCAGCATGAATCGGAGGAAATTGTTGCCGGGGCGAGGGGAGAGGCTCAGACTATTGTAGCTGAAGGGAAAGCCGCAGCTAAAAAAATGAAAGATGATATCCTTCAGGCTGCCAGAGATAAGGCTACTGGGATCATTGATCAGGCTGGAAAGCAGATTGAAGTGGAGAAGGATAAAGCGCTGGTGGAGATCAAAGCTGAAGTTGTGGATCTTTCCATCCAGGTGGCCGAAAAACTGATCCGAAGGAACCTCTCCAAGGAGGACAATCTCGCCATCATCAATGAATCGCTGAAAAAGGTTGGGTCCATGGATGAAGTCTGAGCGGAAGGCGAAAAAATACGCTGTGGCTCTGATGTCCGTCGCTAGGGGAATGGATGCCATTGATGCTGTCCACAACTCTATGCAGACGGTCAGCCATCTCCTCCGCAAGGATCCGACTTTTCGTTCTTTCTTTCAGACAAGACGTATCCCGGCTCAAGAGAAGTCCGCAATTCTTGAGAGAGTCGTGGCAGAAGCCGTTCATCCTATTGTCTCTGAGTTTTTTGGTGTTCTGGCAGCCGCGAGGGAGCAGCATCTGTTTCATCAGGCTGCTCACTCGTTCGATCTGCTGCGACAACAAGAGCTGAATCTTGTATTAATTACTGCAACTTTTCCGGAAGAACCGTTAAACGAGGAGAATGAACGGGTGGTAGGGGCCTTGAGTAAGATCACAAAGAGGTGCGTCGAGTTTGTTTCGACGATGGATCCTGAAATGATCGGCGGTATTAGGCTGCGGATGGGGAACGATTTTCTGGACGGATCGATCAAAGGTAATCTTGAGAAATTGAAGAGACAGTTAATCTGAAGTTGAGTAAAGGATAGTGTAAGAGATGGATATGAAGACTGAAGAGATTCGAGAATTACTGCGAGCTGAGATCGACAAGTTCGACGTCTCCATTGACGTTTCAGAAGTTGGGGAAGTGTTGGAGGTGGGAGACGGCGTGGCGCGGGTGAGCGGTCTCGAAAATGTGATGAGTTCGGAGTTGGTGGAGTTTAAGAACAACGTCTTCGGTATAGCGCTGAACTTAGAAGAAGACAATGTCGGTTTGGTGTTGTTCGGTGAGAGTCATCTCGTAAAAGAAGGCGATATGGCTAAGCGGACCGGTAATGTAGTGGATGTGCCTGTGGGTGAAGCCATGCTGGGCAGGGTGGTAAACCCTCTGGGTCATCCCATTGATGGCAAAGGAACTATCGATACGGACGAAACGTTACCCATCGAGCGCAAAGCGCTTGGTGTGCTGGCTCGGCAGCCGGTGAAGGAACCGTTACAGACCGGTTTGAAGGCCATCGACAGTATGATCCCCATCGGCAGGGGGCAGCGGGAACTCATCGTCGGTGATAGACAGACGGGAAAAACCGCCATCGCTATCGATGCAATCATAAATCAAAAATTCACGCAAGATACTGATTATCCGGTCTATTGCGTCTATGTTGCTATCGGCCAGAAAGCTTCTACGGTGGCCCGCGTTGTAGCTCAATTGGAAGCCTACGGCGCCATGGATTATACAATTGTGGTGACCGCCAACGCGTCCGATCCCGCTCCGATGCAGTACATCGCCCCATATTCAGGGTGTACCATGGGCGAGTACTTCAGGGATAACGGCGGACACGCTCTGGTAATCTATGATGATCTCTCAAAACACGCGGCCGCCTACCGGCAGATGTCGCTACTGCTGAGACGTCCCCCTGGACGGGAAGCTTTCCCCGGAGATGTGTTCTATCTCCACAGCCGTCTGTTGGAACGTGCCAGCAAGCTTAACGACGAACTCGGCGGCGGATCTCTCACTGCTCTCCCCATCATTGAGACTCAAGAGGGTGACGTGGCGGCCTATATTCCCACTAACGTAATTTCCATCACTGACGGGCAGATTTACCTGGAAACAAATCTTTTTAATTCCGGCGTTCGGCCGGCCATCGATGTGGGGCTTTCAGTATCGCGCGTTGGCGGCAACGCTCAGATCACGGCGATGAAAAAGGTAGCCGGTATGCTTCGCCTCGATTTGGCCCAGTACCGGGAACTGGAGGCGTTTGCCAAATTCGGCTCCGATCTGGACAAAGCGACGCAGGATCAATTGACGCGGGGCGGTCGCATGGTAGAAATCCTTAAACAGAACCAGTATGTGCCGTTGGATGTGGAAAAGCAGGTTGCTATGATCTGGGCTGGAAACAGCGGCTATCTGGACGATGTTCCCATGGAAAGGGTCAAGGAATTTGAAGAAGGTTTCTATTCCTTCATGGAGGCAAACTACGCTTCGGTCATGAGCGATATCAGAGAAAGCGGCCGGATCGATACGGAGGGTGAAGAGTCGCTCAAGAAAGCTGTCAATGAATTTAAGAATGGGTTTATGACCACTGCGTGATCCGTTGAGATGGCAAATCTGAAAGATATTCGGGAGCGTATCCGATCGGTTAAAAGTATCCAGCAGGTGACCAAAGCAATGAAAATGGTGGCCGCCGCCAAGATGCGTAGGGCCCAGGAGAGGATGGAGCAGGCTCGGCCGTATGCCGATCGTCTTTCCGGGGTCATTGAGTCACTGCTGCCAGAGGTGGACAGGCAGCTGTTGCCGCTGCTGGAAGTGCGAGAAGTGAAGCGGATGGCTGTGGTGGTGGTGACTTCGGACCGTGGTCTGGCCGGTTCATTTAATTCCAACATCATCCGTCGCGCTGAAGAGGTGATTAGCGCATTCGGAAAGCAAAATGTCGACCTTTTTTGCATCGGACGGAAGGGGCATGATTACTTTAGAAAGCGGGATTACGACATCACGGAGGAACATACCGATTTTTGGAACGATCTCTCTTTCGGACACGCGATCCGCTTTGGGGAAGGAATCGTGAACCATTTCACGGGCGGCTCGGTGGACAAGGTGACGGTTGTTTTTAACTGGTTCAAAAATATAGCCACTCAGGAATTACGGGCCGAAGATCTTCTACCCCTCGTCTATGATGAAGGGGAGACCAAACCTGTTGATCGGCTCTATGAACCGTCCAAGTCAGAGATTGTGCAGTCACTCGTTCCCCGTCATGTGACTATCCAGGTGTGGAGGTATCTGCTGGAATCATTTGCCAGTGAACAGGCGGCCAGGATGGTTGCTATGGAAAACGCCACGGAGAATGCGGGTGAACTGATCAAAGATTTAACATTGGAGTTTAATAAGGCGCGCCAGGCATCTATTACCAAGGAGATGCTCGAAATTGTGAGCGGTGCCGAAGCGCTGTCAATGCAAGGATAGACAGGAAAGGATTATGGAGAAGCAAGGGAAAGTATCGCAGATTATGGGTGCTGTAGTGGACGTTGTTTTTGATGATGGACACCTGCCTGAAATCAATAATGCACTGGAGATTGAGAGAAAGGGTTCCGGGAAGCTCGTTTTGGAGGTGGCCCATCATCTGGGTGACTCCACCGTCCGTACAGTAGCGATGGATTCCACTGACGGTCTGGTTCGAGGTCACAAAGTACTCGACACCGGCGAACCTATATCGGTCCCTGTCGGGCCGGAGACCCTGGGCAGACTTTTTGATGTACTGGGAAATCCCATCGACGGTATGGCGTCGGTGGAGACGAGTAAGAAGTATCCCATCCATCGGCCGAGCCCACCGCATGTAGATCTCAGCACTGAAACAGAGATGCTGGAAACTGGCATCAAGGTAGTCGATCTTCTTGAGCCGTACTCAAAAGGGGGCAAGACAGGACTTTTCGGCGGTGCCGGCGTAGGAAAGACGGTCATCGTCATGGAACTGATCCACAATATAGCTACACATCATGGAGGCTATTCTGTTTTTTCGGGAGTCGGTGAGAGGACACGTGAAGGGAACGACCTTTATCGCGAGATGAAGGAATCGGGCGTCATCGATAAGACGGTAATGGTGTTTGGCCAGATGAACGAGCCGCCCGGCGCCCGCCTGCGCGTGGGACTGTCAGGGCTGTCTATGGCGGAATACTTTCGCGACGAAGAAGGCAAAGATGTACTTTTGTTTATCGATAATATATTCCGCTTTACTCAGGCAGGTTCGGAAGTGTCAGCACTCCTGGGCCGCATGCCGTCAGCGGTAGGCTATCAGCCGACGCTGGCTACGGAGATGGGTGAACTGCAGGAACGGATTACATCTACAAAGAAAGGATCGGTCACGTCCGTCCAGGCGATCTACGTTCCGGCGGACGATCTGACGGATCCGGCACCGGCCACGAGCTTTGCTCACCTTGATGCCACTACTGTGCTGGAGCGGAGGATTGCTGAGTTAGGCATCTATCCGGCAGTGGATCCGCTCGCATCAACATCACGTATCATGGATCCGCAGGTTATTGGAGAACGCCACTACCGCGTCGCCAGAGAGGTTCAGGGGATCTTACAGAAGTACAAGGATCTACAGGATATTATCGCTATCCTAGGACTGGACGAACTTTCTGATGAGGACAAAGTGACGGTGGCTCGCGCCCGCCGCATCGAAAGATTCCTGTCGCAGCCGTTTTTCGTGGCTGAACAGTTCACCGGAACGCCAGGCAAGTATGTTTCTCTGGAAGACACCATCGACGCCTTTGAGAGACTCATCAGCGGTGAATTTGATGATCTTCCGGAAAGGGCATTTCTGTATGTGGGCACGATAGATGAGGCGATGGAAAAAGCGAAAGAGATAGAAGGATAGTGGTCTCGACCAGCTAGAACGAAAATGAGCACTTTCCCACTCGAGATCGTAACACCGACAAAAATCCTGGATGAAGGAGATATATCTTATCTACGCTGTCCCGCTCCAGACGGTCTTTTCGGTATTATGTCGAATCATAGGCCGGCTTTGATTACGATAGTTGTTGGTGAGATAAAAATCACGAAGAACGGCAAGGAAAGCTACCTCGCTACAAGTGGTGGCTATGCTGACATTCGAAAAGAAAAGGTTCAGCTCCTGCTGGAAACTGTGGAGCGGTCACAGGAGATTGATACGGGTCGGGCTGAGACGGCTTTCCAGCGGGCAAAGCAGCGGCTATCTTCAGAAGGTAGCGACGCAGATCATGTAAGCGCTCGTGGATCAGTCGTCAAAACTTTAACACGATTGCAAGTGGCAAGGCGGAAATAGATAACTTGATAGTGACAAATGTTCTTGACCGCTCGTAACTTCAGGGCGGTTTTTTTATTTTGGAGAGATGTTGAGCCATGTTTGAACGAACACATACATGCGGTGAACTGAAGAGTTCCGATGTCGGGGCCGCTGTGGTCTTGAACGGGTGGGTTTCCACAACGCGAGACCATGGGGGAGTAATCTTCGTAGATATACGCGATCGCTACGGGACGACCCAGGTTACCTTCAACGAAGAAACCCATCCCGACAGCTTTGCCGTGGCCAGGAAGCTGTCGATGGAAGACGTCATTTCTGTTAAGGGGACAGTCAGGGCGCGGGTAAAAGGTGCGGTGAATCGCGATCTGACAACGGGGGAGATTGAGGTCGAATCGGAGCATATAGAACTCCTGAACGAGGCGGCACCTTTACCCTTCCTGGTGAGTGACCGCGACAGCGCAACGGAAGAAGTTCGACTGAAGTACCGCTACCTGGAACTGCGGACGGATGAACTTCAGCGCACAATGCAGATCCGGCATGAGGCGTCCCAGGTTGTGCGTAACCATCTCAGTGGCAACGGCTTCATGGAGATTGAAACGCCGTTCCTGATGAAATCGACCCCGGAAGGGGCAAGGGACTTCCTTGTCCCCAGTCGCCTCCATAGCGGCAAATTCTACGCCCTTCCTCAGTCGCCACAGCAGTATAAGCAGATTCTGATGATTGCTGGCTTCGACCGCTATTTCCAGATCGTAAAGTGTTTCCGGGATGAAGATTTCCGCGCTGATCGGCAGCCGGAATTCACACAGATCGATATCGAAATGTCGTTTGTGGATGAGGAGGATATCCGTCAGGTGGTGGAAGGTCTGGTAACAGTCGTATTCAAAGAAATAATTGATGTGCAGCTGGACGCACCCTTTCCTGTATTGTCGTATCGTGATGCTGTGGAGACCTATGGCAGTGACAGACCGGATCTGCGTTTCGATCTGCCGCTCGTCGATTTTTCTGAGCTGGCGTGTCAGTCGGACTTTAACGCGCTGAAATCTGCTCCATGCGTGAAGGCTATTGTGATACCTGATGCCGACAGCTACTCCAGAAAGGTGATTGATGGTTTCTCCCAGTTCGTAATGGATTACTCCTCTCAGGAGAAGAAGACGCCACTGGCCGGAGTTACGTGGATGCGGTGCAAGGAAGGAGATCTGACAGGAGGGATTGCGAAGTTTTTTGCTGAAGCACTGCGTCAGGATGTTATCAAATCACTCTCTTTGGAAGAGGGTGACCTCGTGCTGTCTGTGGGCGGGGAACGGGAGACGGTTCTATCCACCATGGGAGCCCTACGACTCGAGATCGCCAGGCGCCATGACTTGATGGATGCCGGCGTCTTCCGGCCGGTGTGGGTGCGCGAATATCCTCTGTTTGAACGGGATGATAACGGTGGCTGGACGTTTCTCCACCACCCGTTCACTTCGCCGCGACCGGATGATCTGGACAAGCTCGATTCCGATCCCGGGGCGGCGTGCTCCCGGGCCTATGATCTTGTCATCAACGGCTGGGAAATTGCCGGTGGCTCTATCAGGAACCACGATCCGCAAGTCCAGATGAAGATCTTTGAGCTGCTCGGCATTCCAGAAAAGGAAGCTAAAGAACGATTCGGGTTTCTGCTGGAGGCGCTCAGCTATGGCGCGCCGCCCCACGGCGGTATCGCCTTTGGCTATGACCGGTTGGTGATGATACTTGCCGGCGCAACTCAGATCCGTGATGTCATCGCATTTCCCAAGACCACCAGCGCTCTCAATCTGATGGACGGATCACCCAGTGAAGTGCCGCAGGAACAGTTGAAAGAGCTGGGGATCAAGATCAGGAAGAAGAAAGCCGACCTCTAATTTCTGAGCGGTTTACCTTTTTTGAGGAAGTAACTGATGCGGTCCTGGGTTTTTTGTTCGCCGCAAAGCGCTATGAATGCTTCACGCTCAATGTCAAGGAGGTACTGTTCATCTAGCCGTTTGGCAGAGCCGCCTTTGTTTCCACCTGTAAGAACGTAAGCCAGTTTCTTAGCTACTGTTTCATCGTGGGCTGAAATTTTGCCCTGAACTCGGTAACCCTTCAGGGCCACGGTCATAGCTGTCCGGCCACCTTTACCTGCCAGGATGATGTCATCTCTGTATGCAGGTGGG
>JASLRT010000094.1 GCA_030743815.1 Candidatus Neomarinimicrobiota bacterium
TTCGTCTCTTCCATCAGTTGAGCTGCCGCCTGAGGATTGGGAGTCCGGTCCTGAATCGTCTCATCCGCCACCAGTTCAAGCCCCTGCATGAGGCCCATACCGCGAACGTCCCCGAGAATCTTTGGGTACTTCTTCTTAAGCACCTCAAGTCCCTCCCTCAGTATCTCTCCCATAACGCCGGCATTCTGCACGAGGTTGTCCCGCTCGATGACGCCGATGGTGGCGTTAGCGGCAGCGCAACTCACCGGATTCCCGCCAAAGGTAGAGATGGTATTTTTGGTGAGACATTCAGCAATGGGCCCCGTCGTAATGACGACCGCCAGCGGCAAGCCGTTGGCAATTCCCTTCGCCATGGTCATCATGTCCGGTCTTACACCGTAGTTATCGATGCCCCACATCTTTCCGGTGCGGCCGAAGCCCGTCTGGACCTCATCAGAAATGAATATACCTCCATACTTGCGAACAATCCCGGCTACAATTTCAAAGTACTCCTTTGGCGGCGTCACGAAGCCACCCACTCCCTGGATCGGCTCCACCAATATCCCCGCGACCTTTCCCGTGGTGGTCGTCCTGATCAAATCCTCCACGTCCTCGGCACAGGCCACGCCGCAATCGGGATAGGTCAACTTCAGGGGGCATCGATAGCAGTAAGGAGAAAGTGCGTGCTTTACTGCCGCGACCTGCGTCGGCAGCGCCCGCCACGACGAATGAGCCGTCAGCGACTGCGCCAAAAGAGACCGCCCGGAGTAGCCGTGACGCAGGGCGATGATTTCCGCACTGCCAGTGTACAGTTGCGCCATCATGACAGCGGTTTCATCCGCTTCGGTGCCGGAGCAGACGAAGCAGCACTTGTCGAGGTTGCCCGGAGTGATGCTGGCCAGCTTTTCAGCCAGATCTACTAGAGGCGCTGTAGGATAGAGGGTAGAGATGTGGCTCAAACGGTTAACCTGAGCCACTACCTCCCGGTTCACGTCATAATTGGCGTGACCTACAGAAATCGTCAGTATGCCGCCGAAAAAATCCAGATAGCTGTTGCCTTCTGCGTCTGTTACCCGGGAGCCCCTCCCCTCTGTAACCACGATTGGCTCATCATAGTATTTCAGGGTTGCCGGAAAAAGAAAACTGTCGTGCTTCTGACGCACTTCTTCACTGGTCATAATTGTCTCCTCAGAAATTTCAGCCGATAGCGTACTCATATGACGGGGAGCCTGATCCAGGGGATGAATTTAGCACTTACGCCCGTACTGTTACACTTCATATCTATCCGCACTCCCGGTGATAGGGATAACAACGGTCTCTCCCTCACGAATCCAGCCACTGCCGGAAAGCTTCTGAAATCCCCGCCACGCTACTCCCGCCTCCGGCGAGGATTCTGTACCGGAACTAATTGCCACCTCTTTTCTGGCAACGGCAACGTCTTCCTCATTCACCATGACGGCAATCCCATCGCTCTGCCGCAGAACTTTCAGCATCCACGCACCGCCGAGGGGGTTGGCCACGTTCAGACCGAGCGCAGCGGTGTCTCCATCTTGCCAAGGCACTGTTTCTAATGCTCCGGCCGCAAAAGCTTTTACCACCGGTGCACATCCCGCCGATTGAACTGCAACCATGCGCGGAAGAGCGCCTTCGACCCACCCCAGCCTTTTCATCTCGTTGAATGCCTTCCACATTCCGACAAGTCCTGTCCCGCCCCCGGCCGGATAGACCACCACATCGGGGAAATGCCAGTCCAAATGCTCGGCAATCTCATAGCCCAGCGTCTTTTTCCCCTCCACCCGGAAGGGCTCCTTGAGTGTGGATAGATCAAACCACCGTTTTTCTTTTTCACCATTCATTCTTGCCGCCGCTTCGGCAATGGTCTGGCCACCCAAATGAACATGAGCGCTATACTTCTCTGTCGCTTTCACAAACGGTGAGGGGATCATCTCAGGCAGATAGACATGACATTCGATTCCGGCTTCTTCACAATAGGCGGCGACGCTGACTCCCGCATTACCTGCTGAAGGAAGACATGCTTCCGTTACGCCTGACCTCTTCAGATGGGAGACAGCCAAGCTCATCCCCCGGTCCTTGAAGGAGCCGGTGGGATTTACCGTTTCATCTTTAAAGTACACGGTCGCTCCTCCATAGTCGCCTCCACTGCGCAGATCAGTCCACCCTTCTACAAGTGTCATGATGTGCCGATCATCAATGGGAGGGAGGATCGTTCGGTAACGCCAGAGGGAGGGATCGTCTAAGTTAACAGTGGCAGTAGCAGGGACACTCTCGCGCAAGTCCAGTTGCGCTTCAAGAGGATGGCCGCAACGGCAGGTGGTGGGAGGATCTTCGCCGGTGTACGGCTCTTCACAATAGGTGCAGATGAGCATCATCTGCGAGTTTCGTCTATTCACCAAGAATGGCCTCCATTATTCTAGGATCATCTGGGAGCAATTGAGATTTTACCAGCCTCGGCGTCAGCTTCCGCCAGCGTTCATCGGTCTGGAAGACGCTCTTGAAGATAGGGAGTGCCTCCTGCAGTCTACCGGCTCCGGTCAGCGTAACGGCCGTCCAAAAGGGCAGCTCTATATTCTCAGGATAGTAATCTGCCGCCAGCTCATATTCCCGCAAAGCACCCGCCACATCTTTACTCTCCAACAGTTCATCACCCTTGTTGGCGTGCTCATAGGCGCGGTAGATTCGAATCAGTCGCTTCAACTGCTTCAGCGGTTCGGGATGATCGTCCACCCGCAGATCGAGGACCACATCCTTCCAGGCGATTCCGGTAGGTTTTCCCGTAACGATGAGCATAGCAGCCGACTGTCTTCCCCGGATGTCACCACCTTCAGCTTCTGCCGCCTCCAGCGCCGCCATCATGCGGTCAGCCAGATCACCTTCGCTTTTCTCAAACGCCATCGCCATGGCAGGCCAGACCGTCGGCTTTTCCATGAGATTTGCCTGCACCGAATAGTTCTTGCCCATCTGATGCCCTGCCGCTTCGATGCAACGCGAACCTGTGTGTGCCGCCACATTGCCGGAAGCATCGATCATGGCCACCTGTCTCACGGCCTCTCCTTCATCCTGTGAGATAAGCTTGCTCAAAACGGCACCGGCTGGCACTCCTATCATCATCTGTCTTAAGCCTTCGGGCCCGTACTCAACCTTTACGAACGACTGTGTCGCTACGGCGCCTACGCCGGCTTGCACCCACGGCACCAGTGAGCCGACGGAAAACCAGTGACTCTGCACCGCCACGCCCAGTTCTCCCGTTTCCGGGTCCAGCGCCACAATCGAGTAGGTGGAGACGGGGCGGCTGTAGATGTCATCACCACGGATCGTCACCGCAAGCGACATGCTGCACAAGACGACTGCCAACCATCCGCGACTTTCAAAAAATCTGTTCATATTGCACGTCCTCCTTCAATGCTCATAACGACCAAAATTAAAGCGGGGCTTCGGGCGAAACCACCTTTTCCATTGCATTTGTAGACAGATGACAGCGAGATTTCGACAGTCTGATTTCACGGTGACGGGCTAACAGCACCCAAGAATCATTATGATTAGCCATTCTCTTTTCCTTACCGCTACTATTCTGTCCGCGGCATTATCTGCACAAGACCGCTTGACAGGGCTTCCCTTTGCCACTCGCTCCGAAGTGATCGCGCCTTACGGCATGGCTGCCACTAGTCAGCCGCTGGCGACGCAGGTCGCTCTGGATATTCTGAAAGGCGGTGGCTGTGCGGTAGACGCCGCGATCGCTGCCAACGCCGTGCTCGGTCTTGTGGAGCCCACCGGATGCGGCATCGGGGGTGATCTCTTCGCCATCGTCTGGGACAGTGACACAGGAAAACTTTACGGCCTCAACGCCAGCGGAAGATCGCCGAAATCTCTGACGCTCGAATATTTCAAACAACACGGCTACGACAAGATCCCCGCCCGCGGCCCGCTGCCCGTTTCAGTCCCCGGATGTGTAGATGGATGGTTTGAGCTCCACAACAGGTTCGGGAAAATGAGGATGCGAAAAGTCCTTCAGCCCGCCATCCAGTACGCCGAAGATGGTTTTCCGGTGACTGAGGTCATCGCCTACTACATGCAACAGGACGCCCCCTATCTCGAGCCGTTCCCCGGCTTCAAAGAGACTTATATGCCGCACGGCCGGATGCCTCGAAAAGGGGAAGTCTTCAAGAACCCAAAGTTGGCCGAGACCTATAGCAAGATTGCCCGGGAAGGACGGGACGTTTTCTACAGAGGTGCCATCGCAAAGACCATTGACGAACACATTAAGATGCAAGGCGGCTTCCTCTCTTACGATGACCTCGCCAGTCATAGCTCGGAGTGGGTGGAACCGGTTTCCACCAACTATCGAGGCTACGATGTCTGGGAGCTACCGCCTAACGGCCAGGGCATCGCGGCTCTACAGATTCTGAATATCCTGGAGGGCCATGACATTGCAAGTATGGGCTTTGGCAGTACCAACTATATCCACACCTTCGTGGAGGCAAAGAAGCTCGCCTTCGAGGACCGTGCGAAATACTACGCCGATCCCGCCTTTAACGAGATCCCGGTGGACCGGCTTATTTCGAAAGCCTATGGCGCCGAGCGCCGTCAGCTCATCAATCCCAACCGAGCCGCCACGAGTTACGATCCCGGCAATCTAGAAAATGGCGATACCATCTATCTCACCGTGGCGGATAAAGACGGCAACATGGTCTCTCTGATTCAGAGCAACTACAGGGGGATGGGATCAGGGATGACGCCCGGCGAACTCGGTTTCGTCCTTCAGGACCGGGGTGAACTATTCACGTTGGAGGAAGGTCATTTCAATGTCTACGCCCCCGGCAAGCGCCCTTTCCACACTATCATCCCGGCATTCGTGACGAAAGACGGGGAGCCGTTCATTAGTTTTGGCGTTATGGGAGGTGCCATGCAGCCGCAAGGGCATGTCCAAGTTCTTGTGAACTTCATCGATTTCGGGATGAACCTTCAGGAGGCCGGCGACGCCCCGCGCATCCGCCACAGCGGAAGTTCCCAGCCCACCGGAGAGAGGATGACGGACGGCGGTGTGTTGAACTTAGAGTCGGGCTTTTCCGTTGATGTTATTGAAGAACTGAAGAATCGAGGTCATTCCGTCCGTGTTGGTGCAGGTGGGTATGGTGGCTATCAGGCCATCCTATGGGACGAGCGTAACAAGATCTATTACGGCGCGTCAGAATCGAGAAAGGACGGCCACGCAGCGGGATATTAGTACAGATTTGTCTATGTGAATGGGAAACCAGAACAGCATTATTCTCAAACTCGCTCCTACGAAAACTCCCGAGTTCGCAGTAGCAAAAGGCTTGAGATTGAAATAGGCTGAAGAGCGTTTCATCCGTGATTCCTTGCCAGCGCCACCTCTTTGACATTCCCGATGACGTGGCTTATATCAACTGCGCCTACCTGTCCCCTCAACTTCGTTCGGTGACGGAGGCGGGCAGTCGAGGCGTCGAACGAAAGGTTCATCCGTGGCCAACAGTCCCCAACGATTTCTTTGATGAATCGGAGAGGGCACGCTCTCTCTTCGCCCAAATTATCGGAGCCACGGCAGACGATATCGCCATCATCCCCGCCGTCAGTTACGGCATTGCGACCGCTGCCACCAATCTCCAATTGAAAGCGGGAGATTGTATCCTGGTTCTGGAAGAACAGTTCCCGTCAAACTACTACGGATGGGCCGAGCTCGCCCAAACGAAAGGAGCAGACCTCATCACTGTCTCCAGGCCTGAGGGTGGGGAATGGACCCCCGCCATTCTCTCTCACTTGAACGAAGCTACAGCCGTCGTCGCCACTGCCGTCTGCCACTGGACAGACGGCAGTCTTATCGATGTGAAGAAGATCGGCCAGCGCTGCCGGGAGATGGGCGCAGCGCTGGTGATAGACGGGTCGCAGTCCATCGGAGTTATGCCCTTCTCGGTGGAAGAGGTTCAGCCGGACTTTGTTGTGACTGTCGGTTACAAATGGCTACTCGGTCCCTACAGCCTCGGCTTCATGTACGTAGCACCGAAGTATCGCGACGGAACACCCCTTGAGCACAACTGGATCGACCGGGCAGACAGTGAAGATTTCGCCGGTCTGGTTAACTACCGGAATGACTTCCAGCCGGGGGCCAGAAAGTTTGATATGGGCGAGCGCAGCAACTTCATCCTCATGCCCATGGTGGTGGCAGCGCTGGAGCAGATCCTGAAATGGGGCGTGCCTGAGATGGCCGCAACATTATCAGGCATGACGAAAATCATAAGTAACCGGGCCGAGGCCGTGGGACTGTCAGTGGCGCCGCAGCACCTCCGCTCAGGCCATCTCATGGGATTGCGCTCCGCGGAGGGTCTTCCCTCCGATCTTCTGGATCAGCTAGCGAAAGATAAGGTTTACGTCAGTGTCCGCGGAAACTCGGTGAGGGTCTCGCCGCATCTGTACAACACGAAGGAGGATATCAACAGGCTCTTTGAGGTGCTGGCAAAAGTGCCGTAGCTTGTCAAAAAAGAGCCGACGAAAAAAGCGGTCGATACTTGCGTGTGATTTCGTGCTCTTCACCAAGCAGACGGAAGATTCCAATCACCGCCTTGCGATGATAGCGCCGTCATTCCACCAGCAGCGGACAGGTCATGCAGTGGGCGCCGCCGTTGCCGGCAAACAGTTCATCCGCCGGAAATCTGTCCAGGATCCAGCCGCGCTTACCCATCTCACCGGCGATGCGTTCCGCCTTCTGAAATCCTATCGCTTTCTCCGCCCTCTGCGTCACCACCACATTGAGATGCCCTCCAAGACGTTCCTCTTCAGTGATAGGGATACAGTTGAAGCCGCGATCATCAAGAAATTCCTGAAACATGACAGATCTTGACTCCGATCTCCCTTTCTCGAAGAGCCGGCACGGGGCTGTTTCAAAAGCTTCCGTAAACAGGAGACAGAGCTTTTCGTCAAGAACCATAAAGAGGCCGTCGATATGGATGTTACCACGGGGCAGAGGCACTTCCAGAAAGTACCTCACCTCCCTCTCCAAAACTATGTCACGCAGTGTTCTTGTTCCCGCTTCGTTGGCGCGATCACAAAGAGAGGCAACAACTGTATCGTCCCCGATTATCGTTACACCGCCCCCTTCCAGATAGGCCGGTGGTTCAATCTCTCCCAGAAGCGGCACCCCAAGTTTCCTGAATGCGCGGCCCAACATCTCCTGATCTCCCCGCCTCCCTTTAAGATACGGTCCCATAAGGACAGCACCGCTGGAAAAGACGGCGGCGAGGTCTCGTGTATAAGTCATGTTGGGGCGGCGATCCATGTAAGCAAGAGTATCATCATCATGGGCAAGAATCTCATGGAGGTCGAGCACCTCCACACCGTGGTCCTGAAATAATGAACGCATGGCGTCGTAATCGGCTGAGAACCGTTCACTATTCACCGGGCGCCGGAAATGGAACTCCTCAAGAGTCTCTTCGGTCACCCTCTCAAGTTCCGCGCCTGGGCGGTGCATAATCACACGCTTAAGTGTGCCGTACGCATTTGGGACACCAAACTTCGTCACGACCGCTTCCTTTCCAACCAGAGGTAGACGGGAATGCCGGTAGCGGCAAGAGCCAGTCCAATGGCCGTATCACCGGGGTTGTAAACAAAGGCGCCCACGAGAAATCCTGCAATCGTAACAACATAGATGAGAGGAATGATGGGATACCCCACCATTCTATGCCGGGCCGTGTCTGCGTCCCTCGGAAGCCGGAATATGGAAGCTACAAGTAGAATGTTGAAAAGCTGATTCGGTACAACAAAAAAATTGACAATACGGCTGAAGGACTGAAAGAAGACCAGGGCTGTAACGGCTGTGACGGCATTCAGCAGAATGGCGCCGAAGGGGACTTGAGTGTTAGAGGAAACTGCTCCGAGAAACCGAAACAGTCGTTTGAGTAAACCGCTTTCATCTGCACTTCGAGCGGTGTAATGACTGCCGGCAGCAAAGATGAGACGGGGGAAGGTCATCACCAAACCGCCTAAGGCACCCAGTATGGATATCATCATCAGGATCGTGATAAACTGGCCTCCTACATTGCCGAACGTCTTGCGGGCCACCGTCACTGCCGCCAGAGAATCGCTGCGTGCCATTTCATGAAGTGGTACAACCCGCAAGAATGCAAAGTTCGCCAGAAGATAGATGGCAATAATGAGCACCACGCCGGCAGTTAGACCAATAGGAAGATTACGCTGAGGATTCTTCACTTCACCCGCTGCGTGCACGATATCAATCCAGCCGTCATAGGTAAACAGCACCGCGGCGATGCCGAGACCCATAAGTCGGAAGAAACTCCACCACTCGTCACTATCATTTGCCAGTTTCACGGCGGTATCAGCAGGCTCGGTCGCTTCCGCGAAGATCAGGCTGCCGAATACCAGCGCCAGCAGTGCCATGAGTTTTATCGCTGTCAGCACTATCTGCGTCCGGCCGCCCCATTGCACACCCATAAGATTGATTACGGTGAAAACAACGACCGCCGCAACGCCCCACAATACGGGAGACAGAACTCCAGACAGTTCGGAAACAAACTTGCCAAACAGGATCGCCACCGCCGCAACCGATCCCGGCCCGGCCACCCAGACTGTTGACCACACCTTAACAAATCCGAAGAGTCCGCCAAATCCAGTGCGGATGATATGATAGTCAGCGCCAGACCGCGGCATTCGCGCCCCCAGCTCGCCCACAGTCAGGACGCCACAAAGTGTGATCAATCCACACAGCGCCCAGAAAAAATAGACCTGCCACACAGACTGGGCAACAGGAGCAAGCTCCTGAGGAGTATAAAAAATGCCCGAACCGAGCATATCGCCCGATACCACAGCCATGACAGCTACGAGTCCCAGTTGGCGCTTTAGATGGGAAGATGAGGAAGCTTGGGTCATGATACGGTTCCGCCGGAAGTCCAGTAGGTAGGCGGGAGCAGCGACTGCACTAGTCGCCAGTCACTCTCTCTTCAGAATTCTCCGGGTACCGCTGCGGGCCTTCTGTAGCAACTGTCTGAGGGAGATCTTGGGCTTCGGATTAAGAATGCCGTCAACGAGTGCCGCTTTCTCCTCAAGTGTCATCCCCGCCATGGCATAGACCGTCACATCCTCCACCTCCTCTACCCCCCAGTCAAAACCGTGAAGCAGTCCGATGAGAACTGACATCTCTGTCACTACCTTGATGATCAGTTCGTCGCCCTCCGTCAGATAGTCGGACGATGTCCAGCGGAACGTAAAGGCGGTTCGATCTTCATTGGACAGCCACCAGAGCACTACATTGGACATCACCCAGCCGGCGCCGTATCCCGCTACTGTTCCGATGGCGACAGGAAGCAGCCGTTTCTTAACGGGCGGATTTACTTTTCTCAGATCTACGCGCCGAAGTTCTTTGATTTCAGTGAGCGGCAAGAGCGTGTTGTTCCTAGCGGGAGAGTTGTGGTCTGTTGCCAGAAGATAGTTGCCGCGTAATTCTTTTAGAGAGAGGTTCTCCAGTTCTTCATCTGAATTGAGCGTTATATGCCAATTCTGGCCAAACGCCAAGAAATGGAGCGACAGACATGCAAGCAAGAAATACCGTTTGAATTTCATCTCAAAACCGAGCTTTCGCGGTACGGCGTCAGATCACCCCTCACACTCAGGCAAACACCCTAAATGCGGCCGGCACTACCTCTACATCGAAAGGCGTTAACCCCTTCAATTCCCCGTCGAGATTCAAGATATCGTCTTCCTGTGGGATGAGAGAATATTCCTTCACCTGATGATACTCCACAATTGGATCGTCCACATGGGAGCCGTCGAACACTTTAGGGAAGAGTTTCAACAGCTTTCGACGCGTGGCATCACGGACAACAACCAAGTCAATCAGACCATCCTCAAGTTTAGCACGCGGCGCCATCCTCATTCCCTTCCCTGTGTGCTGAGTGTTGCAACCGAGGACAAAAATAAATTCGTCCTCCTGTTCCTCACCATCTAAAATCAGTTTTGTTCTGCGCCGCTTGAGGGAAAAGACGTGCATAAGCGTCGTGACGTTGTAGCGCTGTTCCCCAAGCCATCGTACCTTTTCAGCCGACACATTAATGTCCGTTACCATGCCCCAGCCGACAATATTAAAACAGTACACCACTTCCTGTCCCATAGTCACTTTCGCCACATCGATGGGGCGTGTATTTTTGCCGACGATACGATTCGCCGCCTCCACCGTATCGAGGCATTCCAGATCGTGCATAAATGAATTGCCCGTCCCCCCGGGGATGCAGCCGATGGGGATCGTCTGCTTGTCATCTCTTGTCAGCAGACCGTTTATGACTTCATGCAACGTGCCGTCACCGCCAACGAGGCAGAAGCCATCGCATCCGGACAGATCCATCTCGTTGATCATGTCTCCTGCATGGCCGGCGTATTCTGTCTCACGAATGTCGAGATCTACTTGCGCCGATTCAAAGACAGGCTTCACCTGCTGGAGGATTCCGAGGCCGCGTTTGGTTCCCCCTTGAGGGTTTACCGCCAGAATGAAACTTCCTGATGACATCTTATTGTTCCTCACAACGTCGCCGAAAACTTAGGGTAAAGAATTTAGAGCTCAAAATACTCAGAATGAGAAGACGGATACCTCTGCTTACCCTCCCCACTGAAGATCACAGAGGGGGGGGGAATGCCACTGCGTCCCGAAAGGTTTTTCACCTCCAGTAGATCGATGGGATGATCAAGAAAAAATATTCATCGATTCCGGTACTCATCACGGAGTTTGATTACCTTATCGAACATGTTTTCAGGCACTATTTTACTCCGTATATACGGATAAATCTCCTTCACCGTTTTTTCCCAGACAACATAATCATCCTCACTAACCTCGTTTATCACCAGGCCGTAATCTTGCATAACCTCGATTGCCTTTTGATCAACTTCCCGGATATGTGAGCGTAACTCAACCGCTGTTTCCCGCGCACCCGAAAGTATGGATTCCCGCATCGGTTCAGAGATCTGCTCCCAGACGTTTTTTGAGATAATTGTTGCGCCCTGAAGGGGTGCCCAGCGTATCGATGCCATATACTTGGTGCTGGCAAACCACTGATTCCTCAATGCCAGAAGCGGTGTCGTATCAAACGCATTTATCATTCCTGTCTGCAGGGCGATCATAATATCTGTCGCCGCCAAGGGAACGGGCTGAAATCCCATTGATTTCCACAGGGTCACGTCTGTGGCTTCATCACCCCAGACGAACAGCTTCTGAGATTTCAGATCATCGGGGACTGAGATTGCTTCCTGACTGAAAAATCGAACCCAGCCCGCTTCACCCCAATGCAGCAATATAAACCCTTTTTCCTCCAGCTGGCGGCTCAGTTCATCCGCAAGCTGTTCACGAACGTAATCCATCTCTTCGTAGGAATTGTAAAGAAGGGGAACATGTGTCAGGGCAGAAAAACCGGGTTCTATCAAGCTCAGTCCTGCGGTGCTGATAGTAGCAGCATTCAACTGTCTAATCCGCATCTTTCGCACCACAGCAGATTCGTCCCCGGCCACACCGTTGGGATAGACAGTCAGCTTCACTTCTCCATCCGACTCTTCCCACCACTTCTGACCCATCTCCTGCAGGATCAGATGCCAGGGGGAGCCGTTAGGAGCCAGAGTAGCTAGTTTGATCTTGACGCTCTGCGGCTTCCCCGCTGTGAGTGGGGAGACCGTGAGAATCGAAGCTCCGAGAAAAACGAGTATTGTCCGCAGACCCTTGACTACCATAAGGGTAGCAAAGTTAATGCGGCTACCGCTCAATAGAAACTAAAGTTCAGTTCTGCAGAAACAGTGCCTTATCGAGACTGGCGAAGAACTGCTGGAAGAATTCGGGGTCTTGCACAGGCCCGGCTCCCACCACGCGCCCACCTTCCAGACGTTCCCCCTGCGCACTCACCCGTAGTCTACTCTCCCCACCGCTGATGGATTCAACGTTGACGGTCACTTTGTACTGATATACTGTCTCTTCCCACCCGTCACGGTCATCATGAATATAGAAGTGTTCAGAATCATCACCTCTGCCGGAGGATTTATCGGAGCCACCACGACCAGAGAATAACAACGCGATCCCTCCGATAATTGCAAGAATGATGCCCACTCCCAGCACTTTCTGCCACGTCGGAATGTTTGACACGATGCGATCTTCCTGTGTGATATCGCCCTGCTCTATTTCAGTATGCCTGCTGGCCACGATCACTCCCACGTCACTGTTGAGCATATCGATTGTAAAGTGAAGATCCTGAAGAACATTGATTGAAGCTTTAACTACGCGGTCAGAATGTGCCGCAAGAATTCTCGTTTCCATGGCACGCGCTTCTGTCACCGGTACCGGCGTCGGAGGCGCACAGCCGGAAATAATGGCGATCAGGTACAACCGTAGAACGGTGCTTGCTCCACGCATCCAGACATTTCTCGGGTTGCTCAGGCTTATCACTTAGAACTCAGTAGCGTGGTATGTATAATCTTCCACGCGACCGCTATCATCGAAAGTGATGAGGACCGTAAGTGTCCGCTGGGTGGACTCGCTGGACGTCCAGAAGAAGAACCATCTGGCGGCTGACTCTTTGGATACCTTGTCGTAAGTCCACACTTGTTTGCTGTCACTATTCTTCGAAATGATGTTAGGCGATCCCAAGGCGGCCTGCACATCCGCCTGCGCCATCCCCACATGGATCTTGTCCTGTACAACTCCGAGTGTCAGTCTATCAGCACCGGACGGCGCGGCACAGCCGGACAAAAATATCATAAATGACAGAAAGAGTGCTCTAAACATCTTCATCGGCTTCTCCTCTCCTTGGCTGCAGAACGGATAACTCCTCCTCTTACTCTACTGACTCGTTTTTGTTTCACTCAATAGATGTTCGCTCTGGCACCCCTTTTGCAGAGGTTACCTGCGCCTTGTAGTACTTCAACCCGAAAGGCGAGTAGACTAATAAAAGATGGAGCAACCCTGCTACTTCCAATCCCACGATATACCACGGCCACTGGCCAATGATGAACGGGTTGTTGGCTACGGGCGGCTGACACAGGTACATGTAGTTGGCGTCCAAAAACCAGTTGGCAATTCCTATGATCACCAGTACCGGCTGTGTCAAGAGTACTATGCGCCACCAGGAACCACACCGGGGTTTCATGCCGCAGATGAGCGTAAGAAAGAGGGCCGAAGCCAATATGCCGCCGTGGGAGAAGAAGTATTCATAGTGCAATAGACCGTCTCTGCCGCTGGTAAACTCAGGCGTGAGCAACGCGTGGAAAGCCCCTGGAAACCCCCAGTAATAGAGGAGCTCATAACCCCACTGATTGCGCCACAGAAGTACCAATCCGGACAGAAGTGATGAAAAGCCGCACATGTGGAGCGGTAAATTCGACTGGACATTCCAGTGACCAAGCCACATGAGATAGGGATGATAAAGCACCCACCTAGCTAACAGGATGATGCCGAGTGCCCGACCGAACCGCTCCCGCGTTTCCAGCGACAGTCGCTTTCCCATAACGATGACCGCGGCGATGGCAGCCACGGTAACACCATTGCTCCACCACCAGGGATCACTGAAAATTGGGATGGTCTCGTGAGGGGTCACCGACTTGGAATTTAGTGCATGTATATAACAGGCGGTAGAAATACCTTACCTTCACAAACTGGCTCAGCTTTTAGCTGACTTTTTCCGCAGTAGTCAAATTAGTTGTTGGGTGTCTTTTTTACTTGAAATAGATAAAGTTTTTATACTTAATATATCATTTATCGATGAAATAAGTATTAATCCCAATAATTAAGAGAGGAAAAACCATGAAAAATTTATTACTAGCAATATTTTTATTCTCGATGCTTTTCACTGCCGGATGTGAAGATGATGCATCTTCAATTGAGGTGCCAACTGCAAGATTCACCTACGCAGTAGATGAAGATAGTGGGTTAATGGTTACATTTACTAATGCCTCATTAAATGCCGATACATATAGTTGGGGTTTTGGCGATGGCGAATCATCAACAGAAACGAGCCCAAGCCATACATATGCAGCCGATGGGACTTATGATGTAACATTGACTGCAACAAATTCTGGCGGCTCTGATGCTGTTACAGAATCACTCGAACTAACAGGTGTCTTAACCCTCGCACATCTTAATGATACCTGGAAAGTAGCTCCCGAAGCTGGTGCATTAGCTGTAGGACCAAGCCAAGGAGATGGAAGTTGGTGGTCAATATCGGAAGCTGATCTTACAACAAGATCTTGTTTCATGGATGATAAATATACTTTGAACGCCGATGGTTCATTCTCTATTGTAATGGATGGTGAAACTTGGTTAGAACCTTGGCAAAACGATGCTGAAGCAGAAATATGTGGCGCACCCGTTGCTCCTCATGATGGATCAGGTTCATACACCTATGAAGCAACTGAAACAACCTTAACTTTATCTGGCGAAGGCGCCTTTATGGGTTTACCAAAAGCCAATAACGCAGGCGAACTTCCTAATGTAGATCTTCCTACATCAATCACCTATACGATTACAGAGTTTGTCAGAGACGGTGCTGGCAAAAGACTTGTATTAGATATTGAATGTGGCACTGGTGTTTGGTGGCGTTTTACGTTTGTTTCACAATAAATAAAGCCCTTCAGATAATATTAGGTGGCAGTCATAACTGTCACCTAATATTATCGCACCCATTCTTGAAATATCATTTTTGATATTTTCCACATTATAAAACAGAAGCAAAAGGTAATTAATAATTAACTTTAGCTATGAAATTTCTAAGGATATTCACAATCCTATCCATTGTATTTATTCTTAATTCATGTAATTCAGATGATGAGAAGAAGTTGCCTAGTATTTCTATTGAAAGCATCCAAGTAGAAGAAGGAAACACTACCAATTATCTTGAGGTGATGTTGACCTTAACAAATTCTGTTGATTATGATCTATCCGTTGATGTGCGTACTGTAGATGGTACGGCTATTAAGGGGGAAGATTATACTGATTTATATGAAGTAATTATCTTTTATGCTGGACAAGAACAGGCCTCATTTAATATTGAAATTCTCGGTGATGATATTCCTGAGGATAATGAAATATTTTCAATCAGGCTTGAAAATCCACACAATGTAAATATAGTTAATAGTACTGCTACAGTTGCTCTCATTAATGATGATGAACATGTTTTCCGTATTCCGGAAATAGGATACTCCACACCTGACTCATACGACGGGATGACCATGATTTGGAGGGATGAGTTTGATGGACCAGAATTAAATAGTAATAACTGGACGTTTGAGATTGGCACCGGAAACTGGGGTTGGGGAAACAATGAATTACAAAATTATCAAGAAGATAATACCAGTATAATTGATGGCAATCTTGTTATTGAAGCAAGAAGACAAACATTAGGGAATAGTCGTTATACTTCTTCCCGATTAATTACAAAAAATAAGCAGTTTTTCCAATACGGTCGAGTAGATATTCGTGCAGTTATGCCCAAAGGTCAAGGAATATGGCCAGCACTATGGATGCTCGGGAGCAATATATTACAGGTTAGTTGGCCTTCTTGTGGAGAAATTGATATTATGGAAATGATTGGGGGAGAAGGAAGAGATAATGTCGTTCACGGTACCGCACATTGGGATCAGGGTGGACATGTGTCTTATGGACAAAGCATGTCCAACCCATCTGGAGAGCTAAGCGAAGAATATCATGTTTATTCAATTATATGGGATGAACAAAGAATTCGCTGGTTTTTTGATGATATCAACTACAATACGATTGACATAACGCCAGCAGCTTTAAGTGCATTTCATGATAATTTCTTTTTTATAATGAATATTGCAGTTGGTGGAAATTGGCCGGGAAGCCCAGATAATACCACCTTATTCCCCCAATGGATGATTGTCGATTATATCCGCGTGTTTCAATAAATTTATTATTGTATACCGAGCACACCCCTTTATTTTTGCGGCTTTGTTATCCGTATAGCTATCTGCTTCTTTGCTTGAAGTATTTACGCACCTCAGGCCGAGTTTTTGTTGATGATAGCGGGGCAACACAGTGCAGTTGCGGGATTTTGGATTAGG
>JASLRT010000095.1 GCA_030743815.1 Candidatus Neomarinimicrobiota bacterium
TGTGCTGAATGCGGATGATTCTGGAATCGTTGAGTATTCGAAAGGTATTTCTCAGGCGGTCTGTTGGTTTACTCTTGATGAGAGCAATCCTGTTGTTCGGCAGCATATTGGCGCCGGCGGAGTTGCATGTTTTCTGGAGGGCATCCAGATTGTATACGCAGCATCCTGCGGCATTGAGCAGATCATGAATATTGAGGACATTCCTATCACCATGAAAGGTGCTGCTCGCTATAATATCGCCAACTGCCTCAATGCTGTTTCATTAGCCAAAATGCTGAATCTTTCAAACTCAGCAATTAGGGATGCCCTCAGCCGATTCGGTGGTTCTTTTCGGGAAAATCCCGGAAGAGGAAACTTTATTCACATTGATGGTGTCACCGTCCTCATGGATTTTGCCCATAATCCCCACGGGATGAAGGCGATTATCGAAATGGTTCGGCAGGTACCGGCCAGACGGAGACTGATTCTGGTGGGGCAAGCTGGAGACCGGAGCAACAGAGACATTCGAGCATTGGTGGAGGCCACTGCGGCACTCGAGTTTGACAGAGTGATTGCTGCCGAAATCCCGAAAAAACTCAGAGGGAGAAAATCGGGGGAAGTGTCCGGCCTGATCAGGAGCGCTTTCGAGGAACTCGGGTTAGGACGAGATGATGTTGAATTGTCACCGGATTACCTGAACGGCGTGAGGTCAGCCTTGGAGTGGTCCCAAAGCGGTGACCTTCTGCTATTGCTCGTCCTCGATCAAAAAGAAGAAGTCTTCGAATTCATTCGAAGTCGCGAAACATCGTAATGTTTTCCACGAAGGACAAGGAGCGATGAAATGCTCAAGCAACTCGGACGTTGTCAACTCAGAAGAATGTCAACAGTTCTCTCACTCTTGCTGGTCTGGACGGTGATGGCTACCTCTTGCAAGGAGGAATCTTCTCCCGCCACACGATTCGGTCTCGTCATTCACGGCGGCGCCGGTACTATCAAGAAGGAGAACATGACCGCCGAGAGAGAGGCCGCCTATGAGGAAGCGCTCACCGGTGCGCTGACGCTCGGTCATGAAATCCTGTCCAATGGAGGTTCAGCGGTCGAGGCTGTTGAGCTGGTGGTAAAAAGGCTCGAGGATTCGCCTCTCTTTAATGCGGGCAAAGGGGCTGTCTTTACCAGTACTGGTACGAACGAACTCGACGCTTCTATCATGGACGGCAAGACCCTGAATGCCGGAGCAGTGGCTGCAGTGAAGCACATCAAGAATCCCATCACCGCCGCGCGACTCGTCATGGAGGAGTCACCTCATGTCCTCCTGACTGGGGATGGTGCCGAGGAATTCGCCCGGGAGCACGATGTGGAATTCGTTGCGCCGGAATACTTCTATACCGATCGACGGTGGAAAAGCTACGTAAAGAGGAAAGAGGAGGAGGTAGAAAAAGCTGCAACTTCCGCTAATCCTGACTTGGATCAGGAATCGGAGTATAGTACTGTAGGCGTCGCGGCCCTCGACACAGATGGCAACCTGGCGGCCGGGACATCCACCGGCGGCACGACCTTCAAGCGGTTCGGGCGTGTGGGTGATTCACCTATCATCGGGGCCGGGACATACGCCGACAACCGCACCTGTGCTGTTTCCGGCACCGGCACCGGTGAGTACTTTATCCGCCTTGCCATTGCCCATCACATCTCGGCTCTCATGGCCTACGAAGGGAAGTCGGTACAGGAAGCGTGCGATATCGTGATCCACGAGAAGCTCACGGAACTCGGCGGCGACGGGGGCGTCATCGCCATCAATGGGCAGGGCAATATCGCCTTTTCTTTTAACACGGATGGAATGTATCGTGGCCACGTAAAGGGAGATGGAGTAGCGGCAGTTAAAATTTACGGTGACTGATCATGAGCGGATAAACTGACCGTCAGACCACTGCTATTTGAAGATGATTCTAATGATCTTAAATTCGAAAAGACAGTTGCGAACCGCTGCAGGATTGGCTGTCTGTATAATTATGCTCGCTTGTAACTCAAAACCATCCAGCCTCGTCATTAGTGACGAAGACAGGGCCATGTTTGACTCAATCCTCAGACGGGGCGGCGATGAGGTGCGCTTCTTTAGCGCCTCTGACGGAACGTCAATCGCCTGTACCGTCATTCGGCCGAAAACGGATCCTGTGGCTGTCGTGGCGTTCATTCACGGCATCGCTGTCGCTTCCCGGCTCTACACTCCCATGGCGGATTCTCTGGCCGGGCAAGGGTATATCGTCATCATGATGGACATCCGGGGGCACGGTTATTCAAAAGGTGAGCCGGGGGATGTACCCGCCGGTGCATCGCTCGTGAAGGATGCCAGAGACTTTTTCCGCTTCGTAAGAGGGGAGGAGGGGGACGAACTGCCCCTCATCGTTATGGGGCACAGCCTCGGTACGTATATATGGATGGCGACATTGCAGTCGTTCTCTGACTTGCAGGTGGACGGGCTCATTCTAATGTCGGGCGGCGTTGTTCCGCAGAAGCGCAGTAAGACGCCCAGTGGGCACAAGGTGGGGACGTTCATTCGGGGTCACAGGCTGGAATACCTCCTGTCATTCATTTTCCCAGGACTGAAGCCTATCGAGATTGTACTGCCCAAGGAATCTCAGGCGGAGAACCAGCCGTTGGTCACACGCTATTCAAGGCGATTCTTTCAGAACCTCGATATCGGCAGGGAGTCTTACGAAACATTCTATAGATCATTCGATCGACCTGTTCTGTTGATTTCCGGTGAAGAGGACGAAATCATGCCCGCGGAGGAGATTCGTAACTCATACGACAAGTTTCAGAACGGTGATAAATCAATTGAAATGATGGATAACCTGACACACACTTCCATCATCTGGCACGGGGCGCCCGTCATCAGCGCCTGGCTGGATGAGAGATTAAGACCTTAGCGTAGACTCTATGCAGCGAGTTTCACTCTGTTTTTCACTTCTATTCCTTTTCGCCTGTGAAGAGGAGACGCCGGGGTGTGATGTCCCCGCCGTACTTCTCGACTACGCGGGCCTCGACGGCTGCGGTTTCGTCCTCGCGCTGGAAGATGAGGAAGTCGTCGAAATGGGGATCTTCGATGAGGAGCCGGACTTTGCTTTCGAAGACAGCATGGAGGTCAATATCTCCTACGAACCGATGGACAACATGGCATCCGTTTGTATGGTGGGACCAATCGTGCGGATTACCTGTATTGAAAAAGCGGAGTGACAAGAGATAAGCGGATTGGCTCCAACAGGTGAGCACTCTGACACACCAACACGTTAAGACCAACGGCATCTCCCTCCACACCGTCCAGGCGGGGCCGGAGGACGGTCCGCTCCTGATTTTCCTCCACGGATTTCCGGAGTTCTGGTACTGCTGGCACAGGCAGATCGACTTTTTCGCTGAAAGGGGATTCCGTGTAGTTGTTCCGGATCAGCGCGGATACAATCTCTCCCCCAAGCCGTCGAGCATCTCTTCATATCGAGTGGAGCCAATCGCTAGAGACATCCTCGGCCTCATCGAATCGCTGGGCAGGCGCAAAGCTCACATTGTCGGCCACGACTGGGGTGGAATCACGGCGTGGCGGTTGGGAAACCGTTACAAGCAGTGGGTGGAGAGACTGGCCATCCTGAACTGTCCTCATCCCGGCGTCATGCGGCGAAATCTTTTCAGTAATCCCGCTCAGCTGAAGAAGAGCTGGTACATCTTCTACTATCAGCTGCCGTGGCTGCCGGAGTGGACTATGTCCCGCAACGATTGGGAATTTGCTCGGAAAGCACTTCAGTATACTTCCGTGCGCGGGACCTTCGGTGATGACGATCTGGGGCAGTATGTGGCGGCGTGGTCACAGCCGGGGGCGCTCTCAGCCATGCTCGGTTGGTATCGCGCGGGGATGTTGCTCATGAAAAGTCGCATCGGAAAGAGACGACCGCCCAGAAAGATCGAAGTGCCGACTCTTCTTCTCTGGGGTGCCAAGGATCGATTTCTCGGTCGCGAAATGGCTCAGCCGAGCGTTGACAGGTGTACGAATGGGAGACTTATCTTTCTTGAGGAGGCGACTCACTGGCTTCAGCATGAGGAGCCGGAGAAAGTTAACTCACTCTTGCTTCAATTTCTCACGTCCTGAGCCGCTGTAAACACAGCCCACCGGGAGAGGAATTGTCTGGCTCTCTGTTTGTTGAGAGTTTCCCTTCTAAGGCGCGGCCGCCATCAGCCGGCGGGGAGATTTAGCTTTACTTATCCCACCAAAGCGGAGGCAGTGTACGTTCGTCAGGATAGATTTCATCCAGAGTGGCGGCCTGATAGAGGCGGCCGTTAAGCATCACCATTTCGACCGAATCTGAATTTTTGATGTCCTCTAACGGGTTCTTCCCGAGGACTACAAGGTCGGCCAGCTTCCCTGCGGTGAGGCTGCCGAGGTCTTTCTCCATGCCGATATAAGCGGCGCCGTTGACGGTTGACGCTTTCAATGCCTCCATTGGCGACATGCCGCCTTGGACCATCATCCACATCTCCCAGTGGGCGCCGAGTCCTTGAAGCTGTCCATGGGCACCGTTGTTGACCTTCACTCCGGCATCAGAGAGGGCCTTCGCCGCCTTGGCATTCTCGATAAAGTTGTAGTCGTTGTCTTCTACCATCCGGCGCCGCCTGCCAGCCCTGTCCAGCAACTCCTTCGGTGTGTAGGCTAAGAGGCGTTCGTGCTCAAAGACCTTTTGATGCTGGTACCAGTAGTTCTCTCCCCACAGTCCGCCGTAGCTGACGATGAGGGTCGGTGTGTAGCCGGCGCCGCTTGCGCCATAGAGCGTCAGGAAGTCTTTATAGACTGGTGAGACAGGAATGGAATGTTCGATTCCCGTGTGACCATCCACGATCATATTCATGTTGTGCTGAAAGGTGGAGCCTCCTTCAGGATAGACCATCATCCCTAATTCCCGTGCGGCTTTGAGCACTTGCTGGCGCTGTTCCCGCCGCGGCTGATTGTAAGACTTTACCGAAAAGGCTCCGAAGGCCTTGAGCCGCCTCAGATGTGACTTGGCGTCCTCCAGCGAATTCACTTCCGCTGTGGAGGGAGTTACAGCGCCGTAGAGGATGGTGCCGGTGGAAAAGATGCGCGGCGCCAGCAGTTTTCCCGCCTTCTGTAGCTCGGAGTTGGCGAAAACGATTTCCGTACTGTTGGACGGGTCGTGTGTGGTGGTGACGCCGAAGGCAAGGTTGGCGAGATAGTGCCAGTTCTGCTGGGGGGAGAGGCCATCCCAGTTCAGTCCCATATGGGCGTGGACATCGATAAGACCAGGGATGATTGTCTTACCGGAAAGGTCAATCTTCTTCGCCCGCCGCGGCATATTTGTTCTAGACGTCGGCCCTACTGACACGATACGATTATTCTCGATAACGATGGTTCCGTTCTCAATGACACCGGACTCATCCATGGTGATGATCCTCGCTCCCGTGAGAGCTATCTTCCCGGATGGCAAATCGGCCTTCTCCGTCCACCCGAGCATGACGCCGACGGAATCCGGTTCCGGCAGGGAATCTGGTGCTCCTTCAACAAACGTGAACATTTCGCTGAGATGTCGCGCGAACAGTTCGGCGCCAAGGGTCCAGTAGAGGGTCTTGCTGTCAGCGGACCAGTGTACTTCGAAGCCGGAGTCACGTGTCACTTTTGCCACTGGAACGGAGCCCGTTTTGGGCGAGAGTGTCATGGTCCGGCCCGTATGCGGAAACGGGGTCACATGGATATGAAACCGTTCCGTGAATGCGATCCACTCCCCATCTGGTGAGAGAACAAAGTCGCCAGCGTACTTGGACGTGGCCAGGACGCGCCGGTCTTTCCCATTCACATCTACGCTGATAATGGCCCGCTCTCCGCCCTCACTTGCCAGCAGGAGTATCCGCTTGCCATCGGGACTAAACAGAGGCATACTTCCTTCCTTCGTGACGAACTGCGGTTTGCCGCCCGCCACTGGAACTACATAGATGCCGGGGTCGGCACTGTTTGCGAATCCGCGAATCCAGTTTCCGCCGCCCTTGCGATAGACAATTCTGTTTCCGTCAGGAGACCAGGACGGTTTGAAGTAGTGACCGTCCGGGATATTGAGTTGTGTCGGCTTTCTGCCGGAAGCATTCACCAATGAGATACCTCCCGTCTTACCGTCACGCCATGATGCAAATGCGACCTTTTTCCCGTTGGGCGACCACGCAGGATCGTACTCCCGCACCTTCTCGGATGAAGTTAGAAGTCTCCGCCCGGAACCATCTGAGTTAGAGAGGTGCAGTCTTCCAAGGGCGTGGAAGACGACCTTTTTCCCGTTGGGACTCGTCCGCGCATCACGCGTGGCACGTACCTGAAACGATTCACTCCCCACCTCCACAGGAATCTTCACGGTCCCTGTTATTGACTGCCTGACTTCCGCCTCAAAAGGAATCTCAAGAGCAGTGCCGCCATCTACATCGACCTGCCAGAAATGGCCTTTTGCCGATATGATGATTGATTCACCATCGGGTGTCCAACTGTAGCCGGGATGGATGCCGAAGATAGCCCACGTCTCCTGGGCATCCCTGTTCAACCTGTCGAAAATGGGACGTTCGTTGCCGGTATCTAAGTCTTTCACAAACAGGACCGTCTTCAGTCCTACCCGCCGGACAAAGGCGAGGATCCTGCCGTTGGGAGACAACTGAGGAGTGGCGGCGCCGCCTAGTCCGCCCACCACCCTTTCCTTCTCCCCAGTATCCAGATCTATCCTGTCGATGGCGTATATAGTACCGTAAGGATTGCGGTTGTATTCGAAGCTGTTGCCCGGACTTACGTCCTGAGAATAGTAGAGATATTGTCCGTCTGGACTGACATGGGGTTCGCCGGCGTCGTGTTGCCAGTCCCGCCTCTCAGAAATTTGAACACCTTCTCCGCCGGAGAGGTGATACATCCACATTTCGCCGGCGCCGATGGAGCGAGTATCTACGAAATGCTTGCGGGCGATGATGTACTGACCGTCCGCCGTGAAAACGGGATTGTTCAGAAGACGAAACTTCTCCTTGCTCACCTGCTTGCGGTTTGAGCCGTCCCGCTCCATGATCCATATATTGTCGCCGCCGCCCTCGTCGGATGTGAAGGCAATCTTCTCCCCGCCAGGACTGAAAGTCGGTTGGATATCCCAGGCGGGGCCGGAGGTGAGGGGCGTCGCCTTTCCGCCTGACATGGGCATGGTGTAGATGTCACCCAACAGGTCGAAGACAATCTCCTTGCCGTCGGAAGAGACGTCGCAGCTCATCCATGTACCTTCGTCTGTTTTGAAGGAAAGTTCCTCGGTGGGGCCGTGAGATGCCGTCACATCCCACTGATCGTTACCTTCTATTTCCACGTCTGCGTCTGAAGAACTGTCCTCATTTTGACCGCCCGTGATGGCAGGCTGAACGCCGCATACCTGCGGGGAGCCGTAGATTCCACTATCTCCACCGCCGTACAGAGTACGATCACTGCGGTTGAGATCCTGGGCGGTGACGGCGGTGATGGAAAGCAGTGTAGTCCAGAACATAAATTGTCTCATGTCGGTCTCCTTTAAGAAGAATTTTAATGTGGAATCAGTTTTGTCTCGCATTGATAAATTACTGAACGAATCTAAGCAAGATTACGCTCCTTGCCAAATTGGGGTGTCATGAGTAGTCTGTATATTTGCTATGGAAGGTTATGCCGGATGGTGACTCGCTTGAATTCCTATGCAACAATAACAACCTGATAGCTTCGCAATTGTTTGGTTCAACCAAATGAGTTAAGCTTTTTGGTACGGAGTCCTGATAATGGAAGACAAATTTCACTCCTATCGAACATTCTTCGGTTTTGAGATCGGATATGTCTCTGAGTTTGTCTACGGCGGAATTGACGGTGCCATCACAACTTTTGCCGTGGTAGCCGGCTCTACCGGGGCCGATCTGGAACTCGCCATCGTCGTTATTCTTGGGTTCGCAAATCTCATCGCCGACGGATTTTCAATGTCAGTAGGAAGTTACTTTTCCGCCAAAGCGGATCACGACTATTTCGAAAAGCACAAGGCGGTTGAATACTGGGAGATCGAAAACATGCGCCATAAGGAGATCGAGGAAGTGCGTGAAATCTATGAGGCAAAAGGATTCAAAGGGAAACTGCTGCAGCAGGTGGTGGACGTTATAACGTCAGATGAGGATGTCTGGGTCGACACCATGATGAAGGAAGAACTGGAAATGATAAAGGAAGACAAGACCCCTTTCAAGCAGGCCGTGGTAACCTTCGTCTCCTTCAACCTCATCGGCTTTATCCCCCTTACGGTATATGTACTGGCGGCCCTGTCTGACAGCGACCGGAGCAATCTCTTCATGATCTCCTGTCTTTCAACCGCCGCTGGACTTACAATCATCGGTAGTCTGAAAAGTCTGGTGACAGAGCAGAACTGGCTGAAAGGGGCGAGTGAAACAGTGCTGCTGGGAGGCCTTGCCGCAGTCATCGCCTATTTCGTCGGCGATGTTCTGCAAAATCTGCTGTAGCCCGTGCTTGTCGTGACACTCTCAGTTCTCGCATAAAGAATATGTTCGGCGCCGTAACAAAGGGGATACGTGTTGAAGTTGATAGCTGCTATATTCTTGAGCGGTCAGATCCGTCGCTGCCACTCTACTTCTTCGCTTATCATATTACTATTACCAAATGAAGGGGACATATCAGATGTATTATGAGGATGGGAACTCATTCGATGCCGAGATTGCACCTTTCCAACTGGCGACGCCTCAGTCGGTGAATTGAGATCAGTTAGCGCTGATAGTAACGCTCACCGGCAGATGATCGGAGTATCCGCCTAACAGCCGGTCCCCCACCCAGAATCTTAAAGGATAGCCTTCGTATTCCCCCCACTGGCGGTACTTGGGATCGTCCGGAATACGGATGCTTGTCGGTAGAACGAAAAGCTCGATGCTGTCCGCCAGTCCCGCGCTGACGATAATTTGGTCGTAAACCAGATCTTTCCCACCGTACTTGTAGCTGCCGCTGTTAACTTTGTCAATGAATGGCCCCATCAGATTCCAAAGCACGTTACGGTTCTCTTTGACTTTTTTCGGCGACAGCGACGATCCCAGGTGCTTCTCTACCGAAGGGGCAGTCGGCTGGTCATTCAGATCCCCCATGATGACAATTTCAGCATCGTGGTTCAGCCGCAGGATGGCATCAATTTCGCTCCGCAGGGCAATGGCCGCCAGTGCCCGCAGCGGATTGGTAGCTTCGGTGCCGCCCCAGTGGGAGGGCCAGTGGTTCACGAAAAGGTGCAGCTCCACACCACGGAACTTACCCACGACGTGAAGAATGTCGCGCGTGGGGTGGCCGCCCCCAAGATCCACAGCTATCGGACTTGATGAGATGACGGTAAAACGGCGAGGGTCGTAGAGGAGAGCTACATCAATTCCTCTCATATCTGGCGACTCATAGTGGATGATGTTGTAATCCCGCTCTCCGTATCTCAGGTCGAGCATCTCGAGGACGGCGCCGTTTTCCACTTCAGCCAGCCCGAGAATGTCGGCGTTCAGATCGGTGAGCATTTCCGCCAGATGATTGAGTTTCAAATCGAGGATCTCCTCGGTCACATGTTTTTCTCCGGCTGGAGTAAACTCGTCGTCCCGTTTGTCGGGATCGTCTTCAAGATCAAACAGATTTTCCACATTCCAGAAGCTGACGGTGAGAGTCGTATCAGCGGGACTCTCGGCTCGGCAAATCAGGTGAGCTATTATCAGGAATACAACTTTTTTCATGCCGTTTCCGCTACGGTTTTCATCATTGTAAATCCGGCCTTCGCTTGGGTCACAAAACGATGAACTAGTTCAGGATCGCGTTTACCCGATGATTCTTCTACACCGCTATGGACGTCAACACCGGCCGGCTGGACATGAAGAATAGCATCTCTTACGTTGGAGGGGGCAAGCCCGCCGGCGAGGATAACAGGTCGGTCTGAAATTTCAACGATCTGTCTGCTGACGTCCCAGTCGTGGACCATTCCGGTGGCGCCGGTGGCACCCGTCTCGGGGTCGTATGTATCTGTGATAAAGGCGTTCACCAGCGGGGAGAAGGTCTCAACGGCATCCCGCAGCTGAGAACTGTTGTCGCCGCGGACGATGAGGCTCTTGATGATGCGGAGTTCCGGCGCACTTTTGTGGATTGATGATATTTCCCTTGGCGTGATATCGCCATGGAGCTGGACCCAGCTGACACCGAGGTAACCGCAGAAGTTGACAACTTCTCTTGCACTGTCGATGTATGTAATTAGAACAGGTCTTATGCTTTTGTGAAGGGTTCGGATCAGGCGTGCAGCCTCATCTTCCGTTATATCTTCATCGTTCACATCCAGGCGCAAAGGAAGACCTATGGCGCTGACCCCCGCGTCGGTGAGCATTCGGGCTTCCTCTATATCACGAACACCAGCGATCTGAATATAGTCTTTCACTGCACGGTCAATCCTCAACGGGAATTTACTCTGTGAAGCTTCCAAAGGCAGTATTAAACTCAACTCAGGAGGCATGGGAATCAACGGCTTGAATTCGCCTTACAAACACATCATCTGGGACTGGAACGGTACGCTTCTGGACGATGCGTGGTTCTGTGTCGAGATTATGAACGGAGTGCTTGACCGGCGCGGCATGTCACTCCTCACGCTGCGGCGCTATCAGGAAGTTTTTGATTTCCCGGTCATCGATTACTACAGGCGGCTCGGGTTCGATTTTGATGAGGAGCCGTTCGAAGTTTCGGGTACTGAGTTTATCGTGGAGTATGAGAAGCGGCGGCATGAACTGCAGCTTCAGCCGCAGGCGAAGGAGATACTTCAGGCAGTTCTACAACTTGATCTTACGCAATCGATCCTCTCAGCCTACAAGCAAGAGACGCTTGATGAATTGACCGAGTATCTGGGCGTACGGGACTACTTTGTACGTGTGATCGGTCTCGATAATCATTATGCTCACAGTAAGACAGAAAACGGCAAGATGTGGATGGAAGAGATGCATTACGGCCCACACGAAGTTCTGATGGTGGGAGATACAGTTCACGATCATGAAGTGGCGCAGGCAATCGGGGCCGACTGTGTACTGGTCCTGAGTAATCATCATACGGAGGAGAAACTGTCATCCTGCGGTGTCCCGGTACTTGAGTCTCTTCGAGAGGTGCTGCCGAATCTGCATAAGAGAGTGAAAGGAGATCGAGATGAAGAAAGGTACAGTCAAAGAATATGACAGAGGCAAGGGG
>JASLRT010000096.1 GCA_030743815.1 Candidatus Neomarinimicrobiota bacterium
TGCCCAATTCAACAGGTGCATAATCACGAATTCGCACATGTGAACAGTCATGATGGAGATTCGTTAGTTTGTGTTCAGAAACATCACAATCAGCCTCACAGAAGCCGGGTTCGGGGGTGATTGACCAAGTATGACTGTTTAGATCGTGGGCAAGGTCAACCAATGGGATAATAGCTACCAATAACGCCAATAGAAAAGCGCTAAAAGTTCTTCCAAGGTTTCCTTCTGTTAGCAGACTCATAAAATAATTAATTCGGCAATGATCCTTCAGGGGGATTGACTCTAAATTACTCAAATAACTATTTACCTCTCATATCAAAATATACCCATCATCCCACAAACAAAAAACCCTCGTGATGAGGCTGTTGGAGCCAGAGGCGTTTCATATAAAAAATTACGAAGAATTACTCTCCAATATGCGAGCTTCGTCATAATTTGGCCATCTTGCTTGTTCTTCCTCTGTGAGCTCCAACCGAAGCGTACCCATTAACAGGTCGCCAAGAGGAAGCAAAAAGTTGGTGTTGGCATCGTTATCTATATGGTGGATATAATGATGATGATCGAGAAACCAGAACAATTTGAAATGTTCCAACCGGCTTTCGCCTGGGTGATGAACTGCATCGTGAACCCTGATAAAAAGATAGATAAACACCGTCGCTCCAGTACCCATTGATGCTGTGAACCAGATGTTGGCAGTCACCATCCATGCGATAACGATAATGGGTGCGGTAAACAGTGTGTAAAAAGCTGCGTGTGAAGTTGTTGTTAGTACACGAGTAAAAGTAGTTTGGCACAACTCTTTCTTATCGTTAGCAAAAACGGAAGGACGATTAATTGGTTCCGGGTTTACATAGCGGGTTGGAGGATAGTGTACCCAATGATGAGCCTTGTGGTGCAACTCCGTTGCTATACGGAAAAGGGGAATATGTTGGCTTTTATGCATTGTGTAACGGTGTACAGCCCACTCAACGATTGTAGCAATGAGGAAGAGAGAGATAAAACCTGCAAGTAAGGAATTGAGTACGGCAGGCGGCGTAGACTGGTTCGCCGTCAAGCGTGCTAATAACACAAGAGGACTTATGGCAGCGAGTACACCCAGAACAGCCGTCCCGATCCGCAAAGGGGTTGGTCCCCCAGTTGTCACAATACGGCCAGATAAATCTTTCATCTTATCTTCCTCGGTATAATTCTATATCTTGCGTGTTTTGTTAACCAATTCATTCGTTCTCCTTTCTAAAAGAATTATATCACGATGTGGGTTCTTCTTTAATCATCATATTTCCTTTTCATTGCAATTAAACCTGAGGTCAATACACAAGTAGAACTGCTTGTAAGTATAACCGGTAATACTCCTGTTAATATTCCATATGTAAACCACAATAACTGAGATACAAAGGTAAGAAGTAACCACTTCATAGATAAATCATTAGTATGTTTTGTTGTATATGTTTTCCAAACTTGTGGTAGAAAAGCAACAATACTTAAAGTTCCTGCCAGTAATCCTACTAATGTTATATAATCAATCACTCCAAAACTCATCATAGGAAAACTTAAAACCCAAGCCTACAGACATTAGAAAACTGGGTTTTCCAATATACTTTAAACTCTCCATTTTCAAGCCGAGTCATATCAATGTTTTTGTTCAATAAGTTCTACTCCTTACGGCGAGGAGTTTTTTCATTTCCCCAGTTCCTCAGCCACTTTCCTCTAAAACCTGCCTTTGAACTTGTCTGCTGGGTATTTGACTTTATTTTTCTCCATCTTATTAGTTACTGCTTTAGCAATATCAATCCCATTCCTGTTGGCAAAGGCTATAGAATAAATCATGATATCCGCCAATTCATCAGTGGCATCTTCTAATAGTTTCCCTTTCATCTCTTTTTGAGCTTCTTCAACAGTCTTCCATTTGAACAAATCCATCAATTCAGAAGCTTCTACAGCCAATGCCATAGACAGGTTTTTCGGGCTGTGGAATTGTGCCCAGTCTCTCTCTACAACAAATGCTTCTACTACGGTTTTAAGGTCTTGAACTGTGGTCGTATCATCCATGTTGCTCTCCAGTGGTAGTTACTGAAAAACCCTCTCACAAATTCAATGTATATACTTATCAAGAGAAAATCAACTAGTCAAAATTTGCTCTAGAATGTGAGTGAGAGATATACTTCATACCTACCCCCCTGTTATTTATGGGTATAGGGGGTCAAAACCGTTGAAAATCCTGTCCGTGAGCACGGAAAATGGGCGTCGCTTTTCCGGGGGTTATGATTGAACCATAAAGGTCTGCCGCACTTTGATGGTTTCTCCTCCGGCGTTGCTGAGTCAGATGTAAATCTTAACTTTCTAACGAACCGGTCTGCTCTCTCGTCCTGAACGCCCACAGCGCCAGCAGCGCTACCATCCCTACCAGCACCCACGACGTAGCATGGTGATACTCTGGCTTGTTGAACTCCAGTAAGTCGTAGTATCGTCCAATGAGGAGGGAGATTCGCCCCATGACGGCAAAACCGAAGGATGCGCCAAAAGAAATCATCAGAAAGTATATACCGACACGGCTGATCTTGCCGAATACGCCCGTGTGTTCCTTGGAGAAGAAGAAGTAGAACAGTCCCGTCATGGTCCCTATGATCATGATGAGAGAAGTGACAGCGGTGAACCATCCGTCGAAGAGGGGCACTGCCGCGCCGCGAATCTGTGCCACAATATTCGAATTCAGGAAACCGTATATGCGCAGTCCCGCCGCCAGCCCTACTACATAAGCCATGGACCATCGCGCCAGCCAGCCGACTTTCGGGAATATCCTCATGAGCATGAAAATGCCGAGGAAGAGCGGAACCAGATAGACGATATTAAATTCATGTCCCCTGTCGATTCCGCCTTCAGGAAATATGCCGGGATGGATCAGTCCTGCCACATTGTAGAGCCCGTACCACGCCCGCATAATCAGTCCGAGCTGTTCTCCGTCCCCTATCAGCGGCCACAGCCTGCCGAACAGATTGGGATGGATCTGCGTCCAGAAGTAGGTTGCCACCCAGTATCCTGCCGATACGCCCACAAAGATATGTTCAGCAGCCTTGTAGAAGGGATTATCCTTATAGAGATAACTGAAGATGGAGAACGTGAAGAGGACCGCAATCCAGACGCCGAAGAGTTCCATAGACACCGTCACACGCTCCTAATACTTCTTCCTCGCCCGCTGGCGTTCAATGTAGTAAGTGAAGTTGCCGAAGACAATAAAAAGGATGATGACAATATGCGCCACGGACTGGGCGTCCATTCCTGCGCGCCCCATCCCCTTCCGATCAAGAAGCGTCTCATATTCGGCTGCGCCGGGCATTCCGGCAATCAGGCCGATCATCTGCCCTGTATTGACATAAGGGATCACTTCATTCACCTGAATTGATGTATTGCCTGCCGACATGGGAATACCGGTTGGATCACTGCCGTACTGGACCCACTCGATGGCACCGGGCCAGCCGGCCGAAACAGCAAAAAGAAAATCGAAATCCAGGAGGTTACGGATGCCGTCCATCATGGGGATATCATCAATGAGAGTGTTGTTAGCATCAACGGTGTAGAGATAACGGATGTTGCTGGCAATACCTTTAACAACTGCTTCATTTCCCGGCCTGAATCCGAGGAGAACGTAGTCTTCTCCGTAGACTTTCCCCATTTCTTCAGCCCCCGCAAGCTTCAGAGCGTCGTTGGCCATGAACGGACCTCCCGGCCACAGGCAAGGGATATAGACCTTAAGGTTTTTCTTGAAGGCGTGATATAAAATAGATACAGCAATAGGATGCATCTCCGGTTTTGAAGCTGGATCGTAGTCAAATGAGACCATGATCCGCCCTCCTTCGGGGATCGCCTCGATAGCTTCGAACACTTTGATGGTCGTGGAAGTCGGTTCAACCGTCAGTCCGATAGGATTGAGAAGCGGAATCAGCACAACAATGGCAATGATCAGGAAGATGACCCTTCTGTCAACCTTGCCGAGTTTCAGCAGCAGATCCATAAGACGGGACATCACTATTTCTCCCCCATAAACGACTTTTCGATGCCGAGAATGATACGCAGACTTGTACCAACCATCCCGAGGGCGATTCCGATCATGACGGCGCGCATGCCGGCAATGTTGGGATAAAGATAGATCCATTCCTGCAGTTTGGGCAGATAGAGGAATGCGGGTCTGTCGATGGGCCACCCCATAACGGAGCCGGCAGCTGTTACCAGGATGAATCCTCCCACAACGGTGGCCAGAGTCGCTAGCCGGTTATCCACAAGCGTATTCATAACAATGGCTGCAATGAGGACAACAACATACGCCACGAACCAGGCGGAGATCGTATTCCCTATCGGGACACGGCCGAGCATGAGGATAATTCCCGCTGAAAGCAGCAGCGTCGCTTCGAAATTCCTGATGCGGAATGCTCTGTATGATGCCGAGGCGACGAAGAAAGCCAGCAGGGCAAACATGGTGGCGGCCAGCGGCGTGAAAATATTGTCAAACATCCATCTGAACAGTGACCCCTCCGAAAGGAGGTGCCCACCCCACCGCTGCGTCTCTATCTGAGAGACAGCTCCAGCTTCAGAAAGTTTATCTCTTACCGACTCAGCACCAGACATAAGCATGTAGCTTTTGTCAAGCTTCAGCTCTTCTCCTTCAGGAAGAACGCTTAATCCTGAAAGGACATTGTCCGCCTGAGAGTCCTGTACATCAGCGATCACTTGCGCCACGCTCGGAAGATTGGAGCCTGGATCTGTAATCACAATTTCGTTGCCTCCCCTGAACATAAAGCCGGCGAAAAAAGCGAAACAGAAGCCGAGAATAGCAAGGATACTGTACTGCCAGTCCTTCTTCCGGTTCAGCACCTTTTTCCCCTGCAGCTTCAACAGGTTGAGCGCGCCGAGGATCACGGCAAAGCTGGCGATGACATCATACCACTGTGTGGCGTCATCTTCAACAAAGGAGCGGATAGTCTCCTGTTCAATAAACCAGCCGAAAAGGGTCAGCAAACCGACCACGAAAACGATTGCGATGGGTACCTGTCTTTTCCAGAACATCAGCGGTTCCTACTGCACCGTCAGTATCCGTGTAATGTCGAATGCAATCCAGCCGAGATCGCGCAACGCGTTGAGGATGAAGACAATCATAATAGAAGCCATTACTACGAACTTTGCCAGATCCTGCCCTTTCAGACTGCCGAGGAGTGCCGGCCGCTGTGAGAGATAGGCGCTGGCGGCGAAGAACTCCTCGCCGATGAGAGTATAGTCGCACGCCGTTATAAAGAACGGGATCTGAGCCGGTGAACCGGTTCCCGCAACCTGAATAGCGCCGATAGAGTTGCCCGTTTCCGCCAGAATAAGCGATTCAGCATAGAATTTCCCCTGATAAAAAATGGCGGCAGGCTTCTTGCGCAGCATGATGCCGTCAACTCCGGCGGCGTAGGCAAACTGATCATCTGTAAGGTAGTGGACCATGTCATCCCGGAACAGGTCCGGTCTCCCCTCCGACACGTACGATTCTTTTGTGATTTCTCTGGCTGCCTCCATGACGATGGAACGGGCCACCGGAACCTCGAGCTCCGTCTCGTACCTCGCCGTCATCTTGGATACTTGCCCCAGGATGATGACGCCGGCCACCGTTTCCACCTGATCCATATCGACGATACCCGGAACGAAGAGAACCGGCTTACCCATTTCCGTAGCGCGCCCCACTGCCTCCTCTACCGCTTTCAGTCCGGGGATATCTCTCAGATATATCTTCTCTCCCCTCGATGCCTTTCCTATAAAGTAGAGAATGGTTCCCGATAAAACGATGATGCAGACGAACATCACCAGGCGGCTCTCCTTGAAATATGGGTGACCGAGATTCCAGTAAATGATGAACAGAGCCAGTGCAATTCCGGCGGCAAGAAGTGTCTTCTTAAGACTCATTAGGTCGCAACCTCCGCCACTTTATTCTCCTCTTCAAGCCTTTCGATCTCCTCCATCAGAAACTCCACATTGTCCCGCTCCTCGAGAAGTTCCGCCAACTGATAGTATCCCTCATTGTTCATAAAGGCGGTAACAATTGGGCCGAAGAAGACCATCGCCTGTGATCCGAGGAACGCCAGCGGTTTGGCCATCTCCAGATAGAGAATTGCCGGTGTAGTCATTCCGTGGCGAACAATCTTTGCCGCAACAGATGTGAGGACTGACCTGTCCGGTTGGTCAACGTACTGCGTAGTGGCAAAGAACTTCAATCTGTCTCCATCAGTTCGAGATTGGCTCGCGGTACGGTATATACATTCCCATCAGGAAGTTCTACCTTTGCCACGCGTACTTCAGTCTCTGACTCCATGGAATCGAGTGGTGACGGTAATGCCACTACTTTACCCAGCTGGCCGAAGAAAGGTTCACGGATGACGCGTACCAGAGATCCCTCATCAATGCCGGTAGAAGTATCAATTTCGCCATGTTCGCCTGTCAATTCTGATTGTTCGAGAGGGATAATTATTTCCGGACGCATAACACCCGCCCTGATCTGTGTGGCTCCGTTGACCGATACATTTTTTCCAATATACGATACAAGTAATTCATGCGTCCGTCTGGCCATAGGAACCAAGCCAAATCCTTCAGTAACAATCAGCGTAGTTTTCAGTGACTCAGAACCGGTTATGGCCACACCTAAAGTATAACCCAAAATAGTTTTCAAATCACTGTAATTAAATCCCCCCACTATAACCGCAGCTACTCCCAGTTGTTGTGCCTTGCGGTATCCTTCAAGAGTCAAATAGGCACCGCCGATAAGCACCTTGCCAGCATGATCTGCAGTTATGTTATCCGTATCAACTATCGATTCCCTCTCCCCTTCAATAAGCTCCAGATCACCTCTCTTTTCACCACCGATACCGAAGATCCCCTGTACAAAAGCGGCATCCGTTTCAATCGTGACACCCTCTTGCGGCAGAACATCTTTTACGATACCGCGGATGTAGGCGTCCACCTCTACGGGAATAGGCGCCTCACGAATGACTACCTGTCCTGTCACCGCTGATACTGACTCCACTACCCCCGCCACAGGAGAGTTGACGCTCGATTTGAAAAATCCGAATAGACCGCCGGTTTCAGCCAGCAGAGCCCCTTCCTTTACTTCTGAGTCAATATCTACAGCCATATAGCCTGGGACATCGCCCGATTCGATATTAAGCAAATTGGCGACGTTTACCATGCGTACATTGCCGGGAATATGAGTCGAAGCTACCACATCGGCTGGCTGCACCAAAGTGTTCACATCAGTCAACACGTCCCCTTTCATAGGTAGTTGACGCTCCTTTTGCACTTTAGTCTCGTGTAGTACTTTAAGTCCCGGTGTGTATGCGTGTGCCATTTTCTATTTTAACGTTTACAGTTTGTGAGATAAAAGTGATTAAATAATGGACAAATGGAGTAACGAGAAGATTGTCCGCTCGAACTGTTTTGATCCGATTTTCCAATAATCCGTTTCTCCAGTGCTCCAGTTTCTTTACGCTGCCTCATTCAGGATACTCCTCCAACGCTTCAGACCATTTCTTGAGCATATCCATTCTCGCCGAATCATCTTCCGGCAACACCAGCGGTCTCCCTCTCCCGTCTAAGACTATTCCTACAGCGCCGCCATTGATATTTGCAGATATCTGCTCACCGGGACCGGCGCCGACGTCAATACCCTTTTCCGGCTCGAGCAACGCTGTCACTTGTCCGAGGGGAACTTCTATCCTGATCATCTCGCCGGGCATCAGCTCATATTCTTGTGGGCTACCATCACCGAGTGTCAGACTTGCCCTCAACAGTGGTTTCCCTTTTTTCGCTCTTCCCACGGGCGCGATACAAGTCCCTAATCGAATGAGACAATCTTTGTCGAATACATGCAGTGCAGCTTCCTGAGCATCCTGCTTAATCTCATCTTCCTGAATATTGGCAAGGACACCCAGCTGAGGCATCATGAAAATAGAATCGACAGCAAGTTCAGTAATTCCTTCAGGGAGGAAAGCGTCGATCATCATATGGGCGGCCTGATTACGTCGCGGTGCATGTGAAAGAACGCCACCGGAGCCGATCAACAGATCCAGCGCCATCATATCCACAAGTGTCCCGCCCGTTCCAGCCTGCTCGAAAGCATCCGAAATGGTCCGCTCCGTCTGCACACCCTTCAGGCTGACGGCAAACGATTTGTGCTGCATAAAAGACAATCTGAGAGCTTCGCGGGCGATAGCCTGTTCAATCTTGAGATCATTGAGCGATTGAGGGATTGTTGTTGGCCGAATCATCTTGTTGGCGATACGATTGGTCAGTTCCTCTTCATCGATAGTGAAAGGGACCCAGCGCAAGATGTTGCCAAGTGTAGCTTCTGCCAGAACGTTACAGATGGAATAGCTCATTCCGAGGTTGGCGCTCACCGTCCTATTGAAGATGCCTTGGAAGACGGAGAATATGTCAGTCGTAGCGCCGCCGATATCCACACCCATGGCGGTAATATTTTCCTTCTGAGCGATCATCTCAATGAGATATCCAACAGCACCGGGGGTCGGCATAATAGGCGCATCTGACCACGACATGAGCTTGCGGTAACCAGGTGCCTGTGCCATGACGTGCTCCATAAACAGATCGTGAATCTTATCGCGGGACGGTTTCAGGTTTTCGCGTTCAAGCACCGGACGGATATTTTCCACCATGGAAAGGTCGGTTGCCTCTTCCAGCGTATCGCGGATAACCTCCCGTGCCTTATTATTGCCAGCATAGATGACAGGCAGTTTGTATTGCTTACCGAAGCGCGGTCGCGGTCTTGCCGCATTGATGATTTCCGCCAGTTCTGCCACGTGTGAAACAGTCCCGCCGTCAACACCGCCGGAAAGGAGAATCATATCGGGTCTAAGCTGGCGGATACGGGATATCTTCTGGTGCGGCAGCCGCCCGTCATTGGAGGCAAGTACATCCATAACGATGGATCCGGCTCCCAGAGCGGCCCGCTCGGCGCTCTCTCCCGTCATCGCTTTCACCACCCCTGACACCATCATTTGCAACCCCCCGCCGGCGGAACTGGTTGAAACGTACAGGTCTACCCCCTCCTCTCCGTTCTGAGGTGATATGATATCATCGCCGTCAAGAATCTTCCTGCCGCACAGTTCTTCCACTTCCATCACAGCGTTGAGAACACCCCTGGTAACGTCCTCAAACGGTGCTTCCACAGTGGTGGGCGCTTCGCCCCTCACGATGAGGCGGTATTCACCGTCCCGTTTCTCAATGAGGATTGCTTTTGTGGTAGTACTGCCGCAGTCGGTGGCAAGAATGGACTTCAGTTCTCTATCCCCGCCCATTCTGTCAGCCTAATAGATGAAATACTTTAGATAGAGGAAAGTAAGGGGTGATGCGACAATGAGGGAATCGAACCTGTCCAGAACGCCGCCATGACCCATCAGAAAATTGCTGGAATCCTTGACGCCCATATCGCGCTTGAACAACGACTCTATAAAATCACCTGCCTGGCCGAATACACCCACTATAACGCTGAATACAACGGCATCCACAAGCGTCACATCTGCAAATGATCTCGATGAGCTGTAGAATCCGAGAGAGTGAATCATCACGTAGAATACGAGTGCAAATGCGAGGCCTGAAACACATCCCACAACCGTCTTCTTGGGACTTGCCCGCTCAAGAATCTTCTTCTTCCCCCACGCCTTGCCACAGAAATAAGCCGATGTATCGCAAGTCCAGATACCGACAAAAAGAGAACCGACCAGTTTCATCCCCATGTCGTAATCAAACGGATCGACTTGCCGGATCCCGATGAGGGCACCCAGTAACAGGGGAACATAAATAATTCCGCCCATAGTAGTCATCACGTTGGCGGTAGCGTTTTCCTTGCCGCGTGTCAGTTCACTCAGTACGATAATAAGCATCATGAGAGGCAGGAAGTCGCGTGGATTGATGAAGGGTAAGGGCAACGCAGGTCCGAAGTAGTAGAACAGCGAAATAACGACACACGATATCGCTCCTATCCACAATTGCGGGGAGATCCCTTTAGTAGCCGTCAGCAGATAGAATTCTCTCAGCGCCAGGAGACAGACAAGAGTAACAAACAGGGCGAAGAAGTACCGACCAAGATAAACAGCCAGGATAATTCCCGGGATACCGAGGTAGACAACAAGCATACGGGAAGAGAGTGAACTTGACATTTGTCCTTAGGAGATGACGGCGGGAAAATAAGACTTTAGCAAAGGGTTTCCAAGAGCAAGCATTATGGTGAGTAACAACCATGGACACACACTTAGAAACAGCAATATCAGCAAACGAGTTATACTAGAAATTGTGTCCTGAAGATTAGTGAACAACTCTGCCTTGTTCCCATTCATTGATCAGGATCATATATGGGTGTGGAACCATCAAAGTTTGATAAAGATCTTTTGCCTGTATAGAACGTATGCCGGTATATAGTTAACGCATATGAAAATAATGGCATACATCAAGCTTACCAGTTTGAACGGCAGCCCGATGCCTGTGAACGCATTGAAAAAATGGTTGTTGAGGTTTTGACCGAAAAATGGGATGTTATAAAAGATAATAGCTAAAAATGCCGCCAGAACATAAACCGTGATGGAGTTGGCACCGATAACTATCCCCGGTCTTGCAATTTTAATCTTTCCGGATATATCGAGGGCATAATAGATGATGCCAAGAGTAACAGAGGCAATGCCGGAGGTCACAAGAACATAAGAACTGGTCCAGAGATTCTTGTTGAGAGGGAAAATTGTGCCCCAAATGGAGCCGATTATTACGGCAAAAAATCCAGACAGCAACAGGTAGTTGACCTTTTCTTGCTGACTGATCTTGCTCAGCAGCAATTTACCGGCGAGCATTCCGGTAATTCCAGTTACGATTGCCGGTAAAGTACTGAACAGTCCCTCTGGATCCCAGGTCCCTTTCCACATCTTACCCGGCAGTAGTATACTATCGATCCAGGCTGCCAGATTAACGCCCGGTTCCAGCATCGGTTTGCCCTCCCCTGGAGTGGGTATCAGGGACATAGCAAGCCAATAAGTTAGCAGAGTGGCGGTACCAATCCATGCTTGAGTCTTCCAGTTACAGTAAAGAAACAGAAAAGCGCATGCCAAGAAAACGAGCGCAATACGCTGCAGTACGCCGGCAACGCGAATATCAGAAAAGCTGAAATCCGGGTACAACAGGACAGGATGAAGAACATTAAGAAAGATCCCTACCGCAAAGATTTTAGCCGAGCGAGTCACAATTTTTTTGTACATCTCACTTCTCGGTGCATTAGACTCAAGACGCTTCGTATAGGCGAGGGCGATGGAAACTCCCACAAAAAAGAGAAAAAAAGGAAAAATCAGGTCAGTGAAAGTGATACCGTTCCAATCCTTGTGCCTCAGTTGGGCATAAACGTGTTCCCAGCTGCCGGGATGGTTAACCGTTATCATAGCCACAATAGTGAAACCCCTTGCCGCATCTAGTGAAATCAGTCGCCCGGTTTTGTTCATATTAGTTTTGATTTAAGTCGATTACTTAATTAGTTTATACAAGAAGTTATCAGACTTATGGCGAAACTCAAACACAAGGAGTAATTGAATTGAATAAAATTATGATGTCCCTTTTGTTTATTATATTTGCACTATCTTTGAATGGATATCAAAACACGCCGAAGCGACATGATACCACTCCAATGAACATTAAGATCAGCTGGGAATTAATCGGCAATATGATCGATGGTGAGCCGAAGTGCAGGACACGATTTATCATTGACAACAACAGTAAGGTTACATTAAACAGCTCTAACTGGGATCTATTTTTCTCCCAGCTCCCCCGTCCCCCGCTCAAGGTTGAAAGCGCCAGAGCATATATCGAGCACATAAATGGTGATTGGTTCAAACTTACGCCGGCAGAAACCTTCTTGCTTAAACCGGGACAGAAAGAGACTATTGAATGTGAGTTTAAGGGCTATATGATTAAAGAGACCGATGCGCCGGTAGGACCCTACTTTGTTATATATGATGAGCACGGAAATGAGAAAACAATTTTCCCGGTTGAAGACTATTCCATCAAACCTTTTACACGTGCTGGCCAGATTAACAGGGTTCCGTCTGACCAGACACCTATCCCGTCACCAGCGAACCGTTATGAGGCAAACAGGCATTTATCGCTACTGCCGCCTGACGAAATTGAAAAGATCGTGCCGACGCCGGTTGAGATAAAGGCATCTCCAGGCAAACTTACCGTCGACAATAAAATGGTGATCTATTATGATGATCCACTGTCCGGGGAGGCCGATTTCCTGGCGCAGCGACTGCGCGACATTACTTCAGAGAATTTTGGCATCCATATGGATGCTAACCGTGAGTCCAAAGGCTTTCACCTGGGCTTAGAGACTGTTTCAGTCAATAATGTCAATAAGGAAGCATATGAGCTTACCGTCTCCCCTGACGGAGGTGTTTTTATCAACGGAAGTGACCCGGCAGGTGTTTTTTATGGCATTCAGTCGTTCCTTGCACTCTTGCCGATTGATGCTTTCGGATCCAAGAAGAGGGAGATTGAAGTAGACGCCGTTACGGTGAAAGATGCACCGCGCTTTCATTATCGTGCTCAGCATTTGGACGTCGGCAGGAATTTCCAGTCGAAAGAGACTGTATTGAAATTGATCGATCTGATGGCTTTCTACAAGCTTAACACGTTACAGCTGTATCTTTCCGAAGACGAAGGGTGGCGGGTTGAAATCGAAAAACTGCCTGAGCTGACAGAGATAGGTAGTCGACGACAGCATTGTGCGGTAGAATCGGCGGCACTGCACCCTTCTTACGGCAGTGGACCTGCTGCTTATACCGGGGGGACATACGGCAGCGGATTTTATTCCAGGGAAGATTTCATCGAGATCCTGAAATATGCGCATAAAAGACACGTAATGGTGATTCCCACAATCAATTTCCCGGGCCATGCCAGAGCGGCCATCAAATCTATGGAAGCCCGTTACAATCGATTGATGAATGAAGGGAGAGAAAAGGATGCTGAGGAGTTCAGATTAATCGATCCCGATGATGAATCGGTCTATTTTTCTGCCCAGGGGTATAAAGACAATGTGGTCTGCGTCGCGAGAGAATCGGTGTATCATTTTTATGACACAGTTGTGAAAAGTTTGGCAAATATGTACAAAGAAGCCGGCGTCCCGTTTGAGTTTTTTCATAGCGGCGGCGATGAGGTACCTGAAGGAGTGTGGACAGAATCACCACTCTGCAGGAATCTGCTCGACAGTCATCCTGAATTCAAAGATCCGAAGAACCTGCATGTCTATTTCTTCAGAAAGCTTGTGGACATCTTGAAGAAATATGATGTCAAAATAGGTGGCTGGGAAGAAGTAGCACTCTTTAAGGACGAGGATGATCACTACGTGCCGAACAGGGAATTTGTCGGTAAGAATGTCATTCCATACATATGGAACAATTTGTGGGGCGATGAAGACTTGGGTTACAAAATGGCCAATGCCGGCTACAGCGTCGTGTTGTGCAATGTCTCAAACTTCTATTTTGACTTTGCCTATGATAAAGATCCAGAGGAACCGGGACTATACTGGGCGGGATTTACAAAGACACGTGATCCGTATGTTTTCGCACCTTTTGATATGTTCAAGACGACAACGGAGACATCTATGGGGCGTCAGGTCGACATTGACAAAGAGTATCGAACCAGGGAAAGGTTAAAGGTTGAGAATCGTAAAAATATCATCGGCTTGCAGGCTCAACTATGGAGTGAAACCATAAAGGGCGGCAATATGCTGGAATACTTTTACTTGCCGAAAATTATCGCGTTTGCAGAAAGCGCATGGGCATCCGAAAGAGGCTGGGAAACTATTGAAGACCATACTGCCAGAACAAAGGCTATCAATAAATCGTGGAATGTTTTTGCAAATAGTCTCGCTCAGAGGGAACTGCCGAGACTGGACTTGGTTTTTGGTGGTTCTAATTACCGGATACCACTCCCCGGTGCGGTAGTGGAAAAGAGAATACTTAAGGCGAACGTGGAATTTCCGGGACTCAAGATACGGTACACATCAGACGGATCCACTCCGGACGGTAATTCCACACTTTATACAGGCCCGGTTGAAGTGACGGGCACAATAAAACTGCGCGCTTTTGATAGTGCAGGCAACGCAAGCCGCACCTCAATAGTGGCTACGAATTAGCTAAAAATTCTAATGATCGGTCCGTCTCTGGGCCAGCAGCCAATCGTATAATCCAGGGTTGGCGTACGTTTCTGTCCACGAATCGTGATTGGCATCCGGATATAATGTATAAGTCACATTGCCGCCTGCTTTTTGTAGCGCCGTGACCATTTTTTCAGAATTTTCTGATAAAACAACCTTATCCAGCGCTCCGTGAAATACCCGTATGGGTAGATCTTTCAGTTTGCTGACGGTTGACGGGTCACCGCCGCCACAAATCGGTACGGCTGCCGCGAACAGGTCAGGACGGCTGGTTGCCAGTGACCAGGTACCGTAACCCCCCATACTCAGTCCAGTAAGATAGATTCGATTCCTGTCAACACGATAATTGTGCACGATTTTTGACAGGAGGTCTAACACTTTTTGCTGCATAAAATCGTCCGCCCAAACATGATCAATAGGACATTGCGGTGATACGGCGATGAAAGGAAATTCTTTTTCTGTTGCCACGATCTTCGGGATGCCGTGTATTTTTACCAGATCCAGATCTTCACCTCTCTCACCCTTGCCGTGCAGAAACAGGATTAATGGCCAGCGTGTTTTTTGACTCTCATTATAATCCTGTGGCAGAAAAAGCAGGTATTTAAAATCTATATCATTCTTTCCCGTTGCCTGTAAGCTCATTTTTCGCTGCTGCCCAAGGTTTATGGTTAGTGTAAATGTCAAGAATAATAGTATGAATTTTTTAGTCATTATATAGTTTATCAGCTGGTCCGCCGGTTAACCGGGATTAGTAACGCCTATATGTTCGTAATGATACAACACGGTCTTCCGACCGTGTTGAGCTGCACCGCCCGGGTGGTATCGCGTTTCGATCAGGAACCGTTGCCGTATTGGTCATGAACCAGGGGCATAATTCCCCGTTTTTCGAGCTTGTCTACAGGCGCCCTGAAAGTCACCTGAACCACACCCGGATTCCGTCCGATCTCGATGGCACCGGTTATAGTAGCCCTGTTCTTGACCTCAGGAACAGACATTTCCAGAAATTCGGCGGCCCGCACAAGACCGTTTTCTGTCGCCGCGTTCAGATCCGGACCGGTCCCCACAAATGATATCGGTGCCGACTCTTCCATTTCTTCAAGACCCCAGGCAATGGCTACAGTTTCAGCCCGTTCGCGCTCTGCATCAGTCAAAGGCTGGGCAAGATAGGGAAGATCTTCTTTAAGCGGCAGTATGATGGGACCGTCAATCGCCAGTCCCTTCAAGACGTGGACCTGGATACTCACAGTACCGGAGATGTCCGCCGTGTGACCTGCGATTTCTCCATCGCCCTGCATGGCGTGCATATCACCAAGATAGACACCGCCACCGGGAACCTTTACTGGACAAATAAGGATGGCTCCAGCCCGCACTGCATCAATGTCCATATGACCGTCAGTACGGTGAGCAAGCTTATCAGCCTCGATACCGTAATCGTGAGGAGCTCCAATCAGAAATGTCCCGAAATCGCCGGCATTATGCGAGTCCGGCATGGGAATGGCCGGTGTGGTACCGATTTGTCCCATAAATGGTCTAAGCCGTGCCACGACACCGACAAGATCGCTGGGACAGAAGGCCAGGATCGGGTGCTGGGCCGATTTTTCAGGCAACGCAGCATAGTGATCCGCGCTCCTGCCAACCTCCTCCGCAGCTTCTTTATGCAGGGTAACACCTACATTCCGGTTGCTGTCGAAGAATATTGTATATCCATTGGTAAAGGTGAAAGCGGTAACGTCGTTGCCACACTTCACACAACGGACGGATTCCTGACCAATTCCCTCCAGACGAGTCTCGGGCCACACCTCATCACAGGTGGGACACTTGTCAGCAACATAGGGATCACCCAGGAACCGATCTTCCATCCACTGATCGTTTCCTGAGGCTGTGGCCATGGATGTGACTGTAATGTCCTTGATGCGGATGACTATTGCATCACCCACTTCGGCGCCGGAAACGTAAACTGATTTGGTCACCTCGTGACCTCCCCGAATAGCCGGGGTGATCATAGGACCCCAGCAGCCAGGCGCTGTGTTTGCCACAATGTGACCGCCATCTTTCACCGGGCCCAGCATCGGCTTATTAGGATCAAGAATACCATCGGTAAATTCATCCACATAAACTGTTTCGTGTCCGCTGGTCTCAGCTGATTTGGTAGCTGCTACCGCTTGATCTTTTGCCATGACTTACTCCTTTTCATTAGAATATTTGTTTACTGTAATCATTTGAGCACTTTAGGCTATTCCTCTTCAGACTGTCAACCTCCTTTATAATTCAGCATTGATTCAGTTTACATCAAGGCAGGGAAAAGGTCAAGTACTGATGGAGTAAGAATCAAGCGTCTTCCCCGCTATTCAACTGTCAGCGATTGATGTCATTCCACACCAGAGCGCGCCCCTAGCGTTTTTTATAAAGGGTAAAGTCGTAAAACAGCCACTAACTGAGGATACATCTATAATTAAACAAAAAGGGGATCATCATGAACGATACCTTAATCATACTAACTGCCCTGCTGTTTAAACTCAGCTGTATTCTACTATCCGAATCTGGCTGCAGTTAGCAGATTCAGTTGAAAAGTATAATTATTCATTCAAACGAAAATTTAACCAACTCATTATTTTTCGGACCTTTTTTGAATACCCGCGCAGACTGGATATAGATCCTGCTACCTTTGGACTTTTCTTTTTTGGTACCCTTGACCACTAATTTCAAGGTGTGCTGCCCTTCATCGAGTTGAAGTTTGTGCCATAAAAAGGTTTCCCGGTTCTTTTCTTGTCCAAAATGATCGTAATAGGTATCAATAGTTCGTTGGAATTGATCATCCAGATAGATATCAGCTCGTCCGCCGTCCTTTTTCCAACTACCAGTCAGGGCAACGCCGTTACCTGTGAAAGTGAAACTTACTTCATCCCCCGCTTGATCAGCATATTTGACCTGAGTCTCAGGCAGGTGTTCTGCCTGATAGCTTAGATCATAAGATGACCAATTGCCTTCCCATTCCCAGCCAGCGCTGTCATCAACATTCGTCTCGTAGGCTGGAATCGTTTCTGGAAAAGCCACTTCTAATGCAGAAGACTTCGGTTCCTGAGGCTTGATAATGAACCCGGAAGCTGTTTTTGTGCCGCCGTTTTGCAGAATGATCTGTTCGGCATACATCATCGTTTGATCTATCGCCTTATTGAAAGAATAATTCGTGTGCAGAAAGAGTGAATCAGCAATAGGCATTATCCCGCCTTTCCACTGATCCGGAAGTGCGTCGTAACCGTTTATGATGCCAATGACGGCCGCTGCATTGGATGGATTACAATCGGAATCTTGACCGCTGCGAGTGGCTATTTCTAATGTTTTGCCCAGGTCACCCTCACCGTAAAGCAACCCCATTACGATGTATGCACCGTTTAATTTTGCATCGATATTGAAATTATTGAAGGGCTGACACATATCTGCTGCATCCCATTTGTTTTCCAGTTCCTGCCAGGCTGTACGCCAATTATCAGGATATTGACGATGCAGTTTGATCACGTCCCGGATACAACGGGCATATTCGCTTGCAGCAGGTAGCGAAAGCAATGCCCGCTCGATGACGCTCGGAATGTCTTTTTCGAAATAGGAAGCTGCATAGATAGCGGCCACAAACTGACCGCCGTAGATCCCGTCTCCATAGTTCATGATACGGCCCACTTTATCTGCGATTAGATTAGCGGTTTGCGGCATAGCAGGGCACATAAAGCCAATGTAGTCCGATTCGATTTGGAAGTCGATATCATCCGCATGCAGATTGTATTCAGGACTTCCGGATTCCGGGGGCAAGATACCATCGAAGAAGTTTTTTCTGGCTTGTACGTTGGCGTGCCAAAGCCAGTAACCAGCATTGGCAAAGGCTTCCAACATTTTTGAGGTCGGTGTATCCAACCCAGCATCGGCATCCATTGCCATCATGAAGGTCAGCTGAGCGTAAAGGTCATCTTGGTTTAAAGCATTTTTTACCTGTTCGGGCGTCCACGCAATTGAATCCTCATACGTCCTGGCCAAGGCCCTGAATTCAGTAGGTGCACCGTAAGCTACGCCAATCATTTTACCCGCCCAGCCTCCGGCGATCTTATCTCTTAATTCTTCAAAAGAAATGGTCAGCGATTTATCCGCTGCTGCACAAAAGGGAAAGATTAACAAGAACACGCACAAGAGCAAACAAAGTAGTGAAGCTATTTTCTTAGTAATCATGACCTCTCTCCCTTGCCGAATCAGGTTGAAAAGTATAATGTGATGTTCAAGTTTATTCCTTCCGCTTCATATACTGATCATCGCCGATCTCGATGATCTCAATCTTCACCTTGGCGGTTCCTAATCCTACAAAACCGAGCTTAACCGCTGCACCGTAGGAACAGTCAAGAATCCTCCCCTTAGCATAAGGTCCTCTGTCGTTAATGCGGAGAATGATGGACTTCTTGTTATCCAGGTTAGTCACTCGCACCAGCGTATTCAGCGGCAGAGTCTTGTGCGCCGCTGTCAGTCCGTACATGTCGTAAGTCTCGCCGTTGGCGGTCACTTTACCGTGGAAGTCCTCGGCATAGTAGGAGGACATACCGGTCTGAATCCTACGATGACCTTTAACCTTAGATGAAGCTTTACGGCTCTTCTTGGGCGTGCCCTTGCCCCCGTACCGCGGTGCCGTGGAACATCCCAGTAACGCAACCATCAGCAGGAGTATCAGCGGCTTACGGTTCATCTTTGAGAGCACCTGTCAATTGTGATACGGCAGTAATTCCGTATTCCTCACAGTAATCAATCATTCCATCCAGGACTGTCACTCCCGCCGCTGGATCTCTGAAGTTCGCCGTGCCAACCTGAACAGCCGACGCCCCGGCCAGCATATACTCAACCGCATCGCTCCCGCTGGTAATACCACCGATGCCGATGACCGGGATATCTACGGCTGATGCAATTCTGTGCACGCAGGCGATCCCGATGGGACGGATGGCGGGGCCGGAAAGTCCACCGATTCCTGTTGCGATATTTGACTGTTGCGATGAGGTATCGACGCTCATGCCGAAAACGGTATTGATGGCAGAAACGGCATCGGCTCCTCCCTCCTCGGCGGCTTTGGCAATCTCCACAATGTCGGTAACATTAGGCGACAGCTTTATAATCAGCATCTTCTGTGTCCGCAGCCTCAATTCCTTAGTGAGAGTGAGCGTCATCTCAGGATCGACTGCGAACTCCATCTTGCCGCCTTCCACGTTGGGGCACGAAATATTGATCTCGTAACCAGCGATTGGACCGTCCGCTTTCTCCAGCTTCTCCATCACATTCGCGTAATCAGATACGGTAAAGCCGGCAATATTGGTGATAATCTTTGTCTCAAAGGATTCGTACAGCGGCAGCATTTCACTGATGTAACGGTCGACGCCGATGTTGGCCAGTCCGATTGAATTGAGCATCCCTGACGGCGTCTCAACCACTCGCGGCGGCGGATTGCCTTCCCGCGGCTGAAGAGTGATGGACTTCGTTACGATGGCACCTAGCCTGTTGATGTCTACCAGATCGGGAGTCTCTACACCGTAGCCGAAGGTCCCCGATGCCACAAATACAGGATTGGAGAATTCTACTCCGCCGATAGTTATACTTACGTTAACAGCCATCCAATATAACCTTCACTCTATCACTATTTCCCTAGCATCATAGACCGGACCGTCACAGCAGACAAGAGAATAGTGCTTATGATAGCTATCTTCCACTGGTTTTTCGCGGTCCAACCCGATGACACATCCTTGACATAACCCCGTGCCACACGCCATGTAGCTCTCCAGTGCCATTTGGCATCCGATTCTATTGGCGACAGTGTAGTCGCGCACCGCCTTCAGCATCGGTCCGGGACCGCAGGCGAAAACGGTGGAATGATCGGCTTCAACTGTCAATCTCTCGAGCGCGGGCATGACTGTCCCCTCTTCTCCCAATGAACCGTCATCGGTCGTCAGGAAAATTTCTTCTCCGGGATTATGATCAAGAAAGTGCTCATCAGCGGTAACTGCTCCGATAATGAGTTTATGATCAATTCTCTCATCCTGCAATCGATGATGCAGCCATAGAACTGGCGCAATGCCGACCCCTCCGCCCACAAGGACTGGCGTCCCAATCTGAGCATTCACTTCAAATATGTTTCCCAACGGTCCAAGAACATTGAGGCTGTCTCCCTTCTCCTTCTTTGATAATGCTCTAGTCCCTTCACCAAAAAGTTTGTAGATGATCTCCAGATTGTCTCCGCTGTTTCCGGCAATGCTCATCGGTCTCCGCAGCGGCATCTGCCACGCTTCCGAGACGGCGATATTCACGAACTGTCCGGGGCCCTGAACCTCTTTACAGATGTTGGGCGCCGCCATCTCCATACGCCATATGCCGCCGGCGATCTTTCGATTATTCGTTACGATTGCTGATTCAATTCTCATCAGTACCGGAAAGGGTGTCTGCGATGGTATCCGTCAGCGATATCTGTAAGAGTGTCAGCTCATCATATCTCGATCTCGCGAATTGCGCCTGCTCCGTCTCAGGATACTGTTCAATCAGCTTGACGTAGAACAGCAGCGAATTCGCCATGTCGTTCAGCTGGCGGTCGTAGATGGTCGCCGTGGCCAGCAGGCTGAGGGGAACAAATCTTGATGAGGGAAATCCGCGCACAAGTTCTGCATACGTTTTCAGTGCCGCCTCAGGATTGGACGCCTGTTGAGTCTCAGCTATCTTCAACAGATCTGCAGCGGCGTCTTCAATTACTATTCCGCGAGATGCGGCAACCGCACCGGCGTACTCACTATCAGGGTAGTCTGCCATGGTAAGGTCCGCCAGTTCTATCGCCCTAGACGTGTCGCCCATCTCTGCATATAGTTGCGATAGAGCATAAAGTGCCTGGGGTCGTTTCACATTTGATGAAGAACTCTTCAGCAGCCGTTCAAAGACGCGGACACCACTATCTCTCTCCGCGAAATGAAATGCTAAAAGTTCGCCCACGGCATACAAATTTTCATCCAGTGAATTGAGTATTGCTGCTGTATCAGCCGAAACAATTTCAGATGGTAGAAGGCTTGCAATGGAGTCAGTTTCGGAACCGTCCACATTGTCGGTAACCGTTATCTGTTCGCCTGCACGAGAAGCGCCGCGGATTTCGCTCAATTCCGCTTCCAATCGCTCTACTTCCGCTGACGCTGTCAGAAGATCATCTATCTCTTTCTTTTTTGCCTTTGCCGATGGTGCATAGATGGATGCGCGCTTCTCCTTCACTACACTGTCGAAGTACTTTCTCGCCTGTCCGTAATCTTTTTGCATCTGCAGTGCAATTATTCCCAAGTGGTAGTATGCCTCAGCAGAAGTAAGCGTCTTGGGGAATTCCTCCGTTATAAGGCGATAGCGACTTATCGCGTCGTCGAAATTAGATTGGGTCTCATACAGTTTTGCCAGTTCAAGATGAAGGTCAGCACGGATACCGATGAACTTGTCATTAGAGAGAAGATTCTGTACCTCAGATACCGTTTGATCCCACTGCTTTTCCAGGCGTGTGATCCTCACAATCTGCAGATGCGCTTTTTCCACCTGTTTGGCATCACCGCCAAGATCGATGACCTTACGATAATTATCCAGCGCATAGTTATACAATAAATTCTCAAATGCCAGTTCCCCAACCCTATAGTAAACGTTTGAGCGTTCCGACGAGCTGCGGGCATAGTCTCCAGAGATACCGTAGTGCCACAGCGCGGAATCTAACTGCTGACGTTCAATGTAGATATCGCCAGCCATCTGGTGCCCTAATGCCAGTCTATCACGCGCCGATCCTCCCTTTGACTCCTTTGGCTCTGTAATTAGACTGAGGAGAGCATCCAACGAAGCGTCGCCCTCTCCCAGTTTCCATCGGCATCTCACCAACCACAGGTCGGCATCGGCGACCAGATCGCTCTCTGGATGTTCTGAGCTCAGTCTTTCAAGTGTCACTTTAGCTGTAGAGAAGTTACCTCTGTAATACTGTGCTTTACCCTTAAGGAGGAGCGCATCATCTCTCCACCGTGATTCAGGAAAGTTGCTCAGAACAGTATTGCATTTATCAATTGCCTTTGCCAACGACTCGTCCGTTTTCTTGGAAAGTTTATCAGATGCTTGATTCTTCAGTAAATCCTCTTCCGCCTCCTTGAAATACTGCTGCGCATTGTAGAATGTGTTGAAATACGCGCACGAGAGAAACCAGGATGCTGTCAGAATCACTGTAAGACCGTTCTTGAAAGACTTCATTTAATCATTTCAACGATCCGGGGTAAAGCGCTTCCCGATGGACTCCGAAGTACAACATCCATGATTGATGAAATCTCAGTCGGTTCAGGGTTGATTTCAACCAGAAAGGCGTTGTTTCCTTTGGCAAGCGATGGCAGACCGGCGGCAGGATAGACAGCGCCTGATGTTCCCACCGAAAAAAGGACATCAGTCTGACTGCACAAGTTCTCGGCCTTCTGATATGCATCCATCGGCAGTCCTTCTCCAAACCAGACCACATCCGGTCGGATTAGACCGCCACAGGCGTAGCAATGAGCGATTGCACCTTCATCATAATCATAGTCGTCATCGTCAAAGTTCTTACAGCACTCAACACAATAGTTTCGGAAAATGTTCCCGTGCAGCTCGATCACATCCCTGTTGCCAGCTTTCTGGTGAAGATTATCCACATTTTGTGTCACGACGCGGCATGCAACAACTTTTTGCTGCAGTTCCGTAATAGCAAAGTGTCCTGCGTTCGGGCTTACCTCCTCGACTAACTTCTTTCTATGGCGATACCAGCTCTGCACCAGTTCAGGATTATTTATGAATGCATCGAAGTTTGCCAGATCCTCCGGCCGGAACTTTTGCCAAAGTCCCTCTGCACCGCGGAAAGTTGGCACACCGCTCTCGGACGAGATCCCGGCGCCGGTGAGGAATACGATCCTGGTGGAAGCGTTGATCCGGTCCGCCACCGATGCTACAAAGGAATCCATCGATTCAGAAACGATCATCGAGGTTCATTAAGAATATATCTCATCGGAAATTATCCGTCCTGAATTTTACAATAGTCTCCAGAAAAATAAACTGTTAACTTTTCCGTGGATGGATTAATGAAAAGAATCCATGTTACAGTCGTTATTACGCTTCAATTGACTGCTCTCTTGTACGGCAGCTCCGACACAACGATGGCAGAGCCGGAAGAGACACTTATCATCTCGCGGAAAGATACCGGATTTCTCAAGGTAGAGTGTGATTCTGTGGGTCTTGATATCTATGTTGATAATATGCTGGTGGGTCAAAGCCCCATTGATGTCCCTGTAGCTCTGCCCATAGGCGACCATATTGTCACCTACCTCCACCCTCAATTTCTCGAACTTCTCACGCAGTATTATCATGAACAGGAAATACAGCAGATCGTATCGCGCAGTATGCAGACTGTCTATATCGCTCCAGGACAGATCGTATCGGTCAATCTGTGGTGGCGTCCTTACGAAAGCCACCTGAAGGTGAGAAAGCGGTGGATCTGGCTGAAATCATTTGTCGGTGCAGTGATCGCGGGAACAATCCTGGCACTGAATATATAGTTTGTAACAGCATCTTTCCCCCAGGAAGAGACACCTCTTGATCAGTCATAATCAGGCTTTTATTGCAATCCCCGCTAATCTTAAATTACAGCTATGAAAGATCATTCCACTTTTGATCCTGAACTGCGGTTTCGCCCTGATTACGTCTGGCCGGCTGAAGGAACGGAAAAGGATTGTCCCAAATGCGGTAATCCGCTGACACTCAACGAGAACCGTCCTGATTATATGGGTAAACCGTGGTGGTGCGGAAGATGTCGCTGGCAGTTCAGCGATGATGAAGTTTCGTAGCGACTTCCCTTTCCATCAGATTTCGCAATATATCATCTAATTGATGGCAGTAATCCTGGCGACGATTTAATCACCTCGTTTATAATCCAGCGGACAATCACAAGGTCGTCTACATAACCAAGCATTCCTATGGAATCGGGCACCTCATCTTCTTCCTTGATGAAGTAATTGAGTGCAAAAAGAATCCGTTTGCGATTCAACTTGCTCAAGTCGTTTACATTATCCAGGGTTTCGTACAGGATTTCAATATCGTTTATCAGCTCCAGTACAAAACTGGAAAACTCTCTGCCGATAACCAGTCCTTTCAGCTTGGCCGGTAACCGGGCAATAATTTCCTGTTCACTCTCCAAAGGGAATTCTTCAATCATTTTCGTGTAACGGTTGATATCCTTTTCTGTCAGTGTAAAAGTTACCGGTGTGAGAGGATTTGGCTTATCCATAGTATTTCTAGGTTACCGAGCTGGCCGACATATTCTCTTTGGAACAATCTTTGAGGCAGGATACAACTCTCTGATTGACTTCCCTGTCGCCTACCGTGATGCGCAAAGCGTTTTTTTGCCTAAAGAAGCTCATATTACAAATAAGTAGTCCTTCATTCTTCAAATAATTGAAAACCTGCTCTTTGTATTCATCGTCTTCAAACGGCATGTAGATGAAGTTAGCATGCGACTGTTCAACATCATAACCAAGACTGAATAGCTCAGTGTACAGGTACTCCCTTTCCCTTGCATTCTCCGACGCACACCATTCGATGTACTCTGATTCGTCAAGTGCGGCTTCCGCCGACTTCTCAGCAAGCACATTTACCGACCGCAGCAGACGGTGCTTTTCCATTCTTTGTGAGATCTCTTCATGTGAAATTGCATAACCGACACGCATTCCAGCGAGGCCGTAGATCTTCGAAAATGTGTGCAGTATAACAAGATTCGGGAATTCTTTCAGAAGTGCCAGTGAATTTGCATAAGACTCGTCGGTTACGTATTCAAAGTACGATTCATCAGCTACGACCAGCGTTTCTTCCGGCACCGAGTTTAACAGATGCTTCAATTCATCGTGCGTAATGATGGTTCCTGTGGGGTTGTTCGGGTTTGCGAAGAAGATGGCGCCGGTGCTTTCCGTGCAGAGAGGGATGAGAAGATCCACATCACATACATTACTTGTCATTTCTGCGATAACGCATTTCTTGTTGTTCAATTCTGCCTGATAAGCGTACGCCATGAATGTCTTGTCGAAGGTTAGTATTCCACCATCTTTGGCCACCAGTGCTTTGATGATTATGTCGATTAACTCATATGTTCCGGCACCCACAGTGATATTGGCGGCGGAGACACTGTATTTATCGGCAAGCTTTTGCTTTAGACTGTTTGGAACAAAATCGGGATATTCATTAACAATACTGGAGTATCTATTTATCGCTTCTATCGCTTTTGGTGGCGGTCCGTAAAAATTCTCATTTGCCACTAATCTGACTGTCTTTTTCTGCGTATTCATCATATTATACCTGATTATTGGTTAAAAACATTACTGCTGATATTCCACAGTACCTGTCGCCGGTACCACTCCGAGGCACGCATATCGGAAATCGGTGCGGCGTACTCCACAACCCCGTCGGCAAACTGCTCCCTGTCTGACTTAGTCATTTGAAGCGTATTTTTTTCCTTAATAAAATCGCACGCTTTCTGAGTAAATATTACTGTCTCAGCAACCGAACCGACGGCTACACCCGATGCTGAGATAATTCCATCTTCATCAGTCAGGATATGATACGCAAGGGAAACGATGGCTATCTCCATGGAATTGCGTGTGCCAACTTTGACAAATCCAGAAAGTACTTTATCATCAAGTTTGTCCAGGGGAACAACCACACTCCGCAGTACCTCATCCTTTTTTAAGACTGTTTCCTTCACTCCAGAGAAGAATTCCACAAGCGGAACGGATCGTACATCACCGTTCACTGTCAGGATTTCACAATCAGCGTCCAGCGCAACCAATGCACAAGACACGTCGCCAGCCGGCGAGGCGGTGCATATGTTTCCGCCCACAGTTGCCACCGACCTGATCTGCACAGATGCCAGGCTTTCTATCGCTTCAATCAATAC